>OMQI01000037.1 GCA_900313185.1 uncultured Rhodospirillaceae bacterium | reverse complement strand
ATACCAGTGCGGTTTTCCAATTTGAATCAGGCGGAATGCGTGACGTGATGAAACAAATAAAACCGGACCGTTTTGAAGACTTAATCGCCATTATTTCTCTCTATCGTCCGGGGCCGATGGATAATATTCCGCTGTTTATTAATCGAAAGCATGGTATTGAAAAAATAGAGTATTTACATCCTGATTTGGCACCTATTCTTGATGAAACATACGGGATTATGGTGTATCAGGAACAGGTTATGAAAATTGCGCAAGTCTTGGGCGGATACACGTTAGGTGGTGCCGATAAACTTCGTAAAGTTATGGGTAAAAAACTTCATGACCAAATACCGCAACAACGGGAAATGTTCATAAAAGGAGCCGTATCCAAAGGAATTGACGGGGAAATTGCTAAAACCATCTTTGACCAGATGGAAAAATTTGCCTCGTATGGTTTTAATAAATCGCATGCAGCGGCATATTCGCTGATTTCTTACCAAACAGCGTATTTAAAAGCTCATTATCCGGTGGAATTTATGTGTGCTATCATGGATTTTGATATTGCCAACACCGATAAAATTTCATTTTATGTTGATGAAGTCCGTCGTATGGGAATTAAGGTTTTGGTGCCGGATATAAATAATTCCGATGCTTTGTTTAAAGTTGAAGACGGAAACATTCGCTTTGCCTTGACCGGTATAAAAGGTGTGGGAGAGGCGAGTATGCGTGCCTTGACTGAAGAGCGTGAAAAAAACGGAAAGTTTAAGAGTATATCCGATTTTATTCATCGTGTAGATATCAAACAAATGAACCGCAAACAATTGGAGGCTCTGATAAAAGCCGGGGCGTTTGATTGTTTGGATTCTAATCGTAATCGTTTATATGTAAACATAGAAAATATACTGAACCATATGTCTGCAGCGTGTGAATTGAAAACCAGTGCTCAATCTTCATTATTCGGGGTTCAGGAACTTGCCTCGGAAGTGAAATTAAGAGAAGCACCGGATTGGCCTGATTTGGAGCGTTTGCAACAAGAAGCGGACGCAATCGGATTTTATCTTTCTGCGCATCCGTTAAGCGTATATTCCGATAGTGTCGATCGTTTGGGAATTAAAACATATACTGAAGCCACTAAAGGCATTAAAAACGGAGATACTGTTGTGGCAAATTTGGCCGGTTGCGTGCAATCGGTTACTAAAAAAATAAGTAAAAAAGGTAAGCCGTTTGCGATAGTTAAATTATCCGATTCATCTTCTTCGTATGAAGGTTTGGTTTTCGGTGATACATATACTCAAAGTATGTCGGTGTTGCAAAGCGGATTACCTCTGTATATACAGGCTAAGATAGAAAAATCGGGCGACGACGACTTACCACCGAAAATGATTTTTAATGTGGTACGAACCTTAGATGCGGAAATCACTGATAATTCTAAAGGTTTAATTATAGAGGTTAAAGATGTTTCAGCAATTCGTCCGATTCGGGAAGCATTATCGGCCGAGCATTACGGAAATTACAAAATATATATAAAGCCGGAACTGAGTGATTGGGACGTTCGTATCCAATTGAAAAACGGATATGCTTTAGACAACGGAGGGTTGTTGTCTTCTCTTCGTGGTATTGCCGGTGTAACATCTGTAAAGGAGTTATAAAATGGGAAAATCTGCTAATAAATACACGTTATTGCGTACGTTAAGCCGTTTCATCGGACTTATATATAAATCTCTTGATGCTTGGAAAATAATGTTTATATACGGTGCAATTATAACGTTTTTATACTATATAATGTCAACAACGCAGTTTATATGCAATCAGACAAATGTGGCGTGTTTTTTAAGATTCCAAATCATAATAGCGATTATTCTGTTATTTGTCTGCTTTTGTTATTTGTATGATTTTTATCAAAATGTATTCAAAAACACTGTATTTAAATATTCTTCAATTGTGAAATTTGATAAAAATAAAATCAAATCGATAGGCTTTTTACTTTTTTATGTATTGTGTTTTGTGTTATCAGCATTTATCGCCAAATACATTGTATTTAAACCGGCAAATCCTAACTGGAAGATTGAATTTATTTATTTTGTGGTTCTGTTTATATTTTGTATGCTTCCGATTTTGGCAATGCGTTTTTCGGCGATTGTTGCTTTTTATTTCAACGATTTGAAATTACCGTCATTGAATTATTTGTATGAAAAAACGTCAGGACACTCATTTATAGGTATTGTCGGCTTTTTGCTGACAATGTTGATTATGGCTGTATTTAATATGCAAGCATACGGATATGTAACACATTTTACGACAAAATATCCGACATTGGTAACAGTTGAGGTTTTAGCAACCTTTTTTGATATATTAGTAAAGTTATTTACTCTTAATGTAATGTTTTGTTTCTTTGAAGCGCAACGCCAGTTGATGTCGGAAAGTGATTTGTCTGATAGTGTTGCCAAACAAGAGGCAGAACCGATTGAAGTTAAAAAGAGTAATCCGGTAAAAACTAAAAAGGAAAAGCATATAAAAACCGGAAAAAAGAGTCATAAAAAATAATTACAAAAAAACAGCTTTGGTTTTCCAAAGCTGTTTTTTAGCTGTAAATTTCTAGGCAGTGGTACCTTCATCCACTTCAAAGTTATCATCACTTTCTTCCTCGGCATTATATTCAATACCGAGTTTGGCAAGCATATCATCGTTAATATCTTCACGTTGGGCTACAATCCAATCCGGAACGTTCGGACAAGGTGGAATTGAGGCCAATTTACGCATTTTCTTATCTAAGTACCAACGAGGCGAATCCGCCATAATCGGACGATCAATATAGCTTTGCATCAAAACAACCTGTTTAAGCATCGGCAAGCTCAATAATTGAGTCGAGCTGATAACCGGAATTCCCTGTAATTGATAGTTAACGTTTTTCGCCAGAGGGTTAAAGTCTTTACCCAAGCTTCCTTCTGTACGGGAGAAAGATGACATCTGAACGGTTTTGTTGCCAATCATTTTAGAGAAACGTTGAGCTGTAACCTCATTGTTTTGTGATAAAATAACTTTGCAGGCGGTGGTGGAAATCACGGTTTCCAAGTCATCTTTTCCGTACTTACCGGATATTTGCCCTAAATCTTGTCCGATTAACAGGTAAGAAACTTTTTGACCACGACCTACGGCCGGACCATCAATAATAGCTTTCATTTTAGGCATTTGCGGGAACTCGTCCAAGATGAATAAGGCAGGGAACGGCCCCATTTTACCATCGGTACGGTTTACGTGGTTAGGCGGATTGGAAATAAGATACGAAGACATCAGCTCAATAAATGTACTGCTGATAACGCCCAATGCACGGGCATCAACTTGGTTAACTGACAAATAAACCGAAATCGGTTTCCATTCTCCGGTTACCGGATCTTTCATACCGCGCAAATCCTTGAATTGCAAATCGGAAAAGCTGGTTCTTGCTTTTACGGCTTGGTTTTTGAACACGTTAATACCGGCAAAAGCGGTGGAAAGAATGGAACCACGCTCTTTATCCGGTGTATTGCTTAAGGTGCTGAGCTCAGTAATACAGCGTTGTGCATAACCGAAATTACGGGCTTCTTTAATAGCTTCTTCCAACATATCGTGTGTCGGATCTGCCATAGCCGCCATTTGGTCACCTTCGTCAAGGCGTCGTTGAATTTCCTGAGCGGCATTAATTTGCGCTTCGGTAATCCATTCCATAATCATTGCAATACAAGCCTCTCTGCCCATCCAACGTGACGGAAGCAGGTTCCATGTTCCGATCGGCAAATAGTTTTCCATAGTCAAAGTACCGTTTTTAAGGTTTTGAATTGCACGTGCCGTTCCCGGATCACGCATATCCATATAATAACCTTCCAAAACTTCTTTGTCTTTTTCATCAAGTTTACCTTCATAGATACGGCCGATGAAATAGTCGTTTGCTCTGGCTCTGTCGCATTTTGATACCACAAATTGAATAAATCCGGTAAGTGCGGCACGGCCGGTTTGTGACCAGTGCGGATCGGCACCGCCTTTCGGATCCTCAACCAGAATATTGCACATAGAATCGACATACATATCACGATCCGGCCCTTGCTCCGGAATGCAATTCGGAGAAAGCGGATTCCAACTCGGATAATAAATACCTTCACTCGGATTATCTTCGGCACCCCAGTTAATAATAAACACCGGACCGACTTTAGCACGAGCACCTGATGTACTGTAACAAAGTTCCGGTTTAGGGTCGTTTACGATAATACTCAGCTTATCCGAATTGAAAATTGTCGGAATAACCACCCCGGCTGTTTTACCGGTACCAGGAGGTGCGCAGCACAGAGTAGCTAACGTTTCTTTCAGCATTAAAAATTTGCCGTCAAACTTTCCTAAAACTTGGCAGAAACCGTCAAAGCCCAAAAGTGACATTTTCTTAATATCACGCAAGTCGGCAATCTTAGCTTGACCTTGATAATTTATTTGGAATTTATAAGGGCTGAATAGGGCACTGATAATTAATCCTACCGGAATAGTTATGAATGGCAACAAAGGAATCCATAACCATAAAGCAAAATCTCCTCGGTAATTAAATACGGTTTTTCCCCATTTACTATAGAGATTGAATATATGATCCGGATTTTTGATGATAACATCCAAAAATTTACTGACCATATCCATCGAGTTTTTTGAAATGCCGTGGCGTACTAAATATGACAAAGGCATTGCAAAAATAAATAACACGATTGCCAGAGCCAAACATATAAAAAATGTAATAGTCATCCATCTGACGGCTTTGTCATATTCTTTCCATTCTTCACCGCGTTCTTTTGTCATATCAATTCCTCATTATTTTAAATTTTTAAGTATTTTGCTAAGTTTTTCAATTTCTTTGGACGAAGGTTTTCCATCTGCATCGCTCAAAGCCTTGGAAAACAGACGGATTTCCTTAGGAGCGCCTCGGTTAATGCGAGTTACATTAATATCCATATCGTTCCAAGTTTCAAACATATCATCGGCGTTGATAATATTTGCCATCTGAATAATCACAAATGCCTCAATATCTTGTTCAAAGCCTTCGTTATCAAGAACATCTTTGATGGTGTTACGTGCTTTATTTAACAGACAAACCGGTGATACTCTGTGCGAATTTTCCGAAAACCACAAAGGTTCTTCACCATTAAACATTTCTTCATCAGCCAACCAATCGCCGTTTTCTTTATCTACCAAGCACAAACAAATCTTATTTTCGGAAACGCCGATAAAGTCGATAGTAGTACCTTCGACAACAATATTGCTTATAATGCCGTAGTTTCTTTGTTGCAAGGCATCATATACAGGTCCTTGCGATGAACGAGAAGGTTGTTCGCCGCTTTCTTTATCGTTACGGCGATTATCTCGTTTATTTTTATCGCTACGAGGACTTTCATTTTTATCCTGACGAGAAGAACGCTTATCTTTTTCTTCACTGCGCTTGTTATTTCGGCGATTGTTTTCTTTAGGTTTTTCAATTACAAAATCGTCATCATCGTCATCAAAATCAAACTCTTTATGATGAAAGGCCTTCTTTTCATCTTCAGCATCAAAATCATCGTCATCATCATCGTCAAAATCGAATTTAGGCAATGCTTTTTTAGGTTCTTCTTTAGGCTTTTTCTTCAAATCGGTCTTTTCAAAGGAATCAATATCTAAATCAAAATCATCATCGTTATCATCATCAAATTTGAACAATGCATGATCAATAGTTGCCGCCACATCTGTTTTCTTTACCTTATTGGCAACTCGGGAATTTGCGGCAGACAGTGAAGATGCCGGATATCCTGAGTATGCAGGCGGTGCAGAAGAAATCGTGCTTTGCACACTACCGTTTTCGCCGTAATCAGATATAGGAACCCTCAAAGTATTAATACCTGCCGGTCTAATTTGCTTATATGATTTACGTTTTGTTACGCCGTAGTGATTATTGGCCACTACATTGCCGGTAGGAGATTTGAATAGTTTGCAATAAATCACATACGGCAGAGTGATTATTTTCCAAATTATTTCTTCCCAAGCCACTAGACTCAAGGTCCACCAACCGGTTAAAAGCATAGGGATATAGGTAATAATCAGCAATACGAAAGCCCATTCTTTCGGTGCTCTGACTACCCAACCGGCTTTCCATAAGGCAATTGCTTGGCGCCAGTGGTCAGGCCAAAACATATCAAAATGCCAATTGCAGAGCATAATAACACGCAAGCCTTCCGTGAACACTATTCCCCACAGAACGCCTACGATTATAATTCTAAGAAACACCAATAAGGCTTTCAACTATTCACTCCGCTTATACTTTGCTCCTACAATACACTATTTTAATTTATAATACCATATTTATTAAAAAAGTGATTATAAAAAACAGTTATTTTTTATTTTCTTCGATTTGCTCAATAATTTTTTTGCGAAAATCAGAAGAACCGGCACTTGTTGATTGATTCTTCTTCTTTTCTGCATCTAATCGTTCTTGTACAACCTGTTCCAATGTCTTTTTTTCTTCAATTTTCAAATTTTTGATATTGATATCCGGTGCTTTATAGTCATTAAGTCCGGAATTGGCAATTTTATTCAAAGGCACTGTAATCAGGCGCATAAATTTATAATGATAAAGCTTGTACCAACCATAAAAACAAATAGGTAAGTACAAAAGCAAACTGCACAGCATCACCACATCTTTTCCGCTCAGAACTCCGCCGCTATTCCAAAAAGCGGCAAATATCTGATAAGTTTGCGGGTTTAGGAGGTTAATATGATATACCCAAAAAAAGAGTTGTTGGAATATAGCGCCTAAAATAACACTCCACAAAATACCGAAAATCAGTACACATACGTAATGAAAAAATTTTTTAATCATTTTTGCTTATCGTTTCCTTTGAAAAGGCTCATTACACTGCTTTGAAGCTTTTTGATTTTGCCTTTGGCTTTTTTTACAAACGGTCGGTCATTTAATGCTGTTCTCTTCTTTTCTTGTTCCGTATGCAAGCCTTCGTAGATTTTCCTATTGCCGTCAAGAGCTGCCGTAAAGGCGGCATCTCTGGCCTCTGCAGCATTAAAGTCTTTGGTAAAATCAAGTAACGACTTTTCAACCGGTTTTTCTTTTACACCTTCTTTTTGCGGGGCAAGAGAGTCCAAGTATTCCGGAGACAATACCTTTTCAACACTTTCACGAGAAGCTTTAACCTGTTGCAGTTTAATTGTCTGTTCGCTTGTAGATTCCGCATTGTAATAAGAATTGAGATCTGAACGAAATTTCTCGGTGTTATCGCCTAAATCGTCAACGAATTTTTTAAAGTTTTTATCACGAATATCTAAGATTTCACCAGCTTGCTTTTCATCCAGTTTGGCATTAGGCGCCAATCCGTTTTTTAAGCGATAATCAGCCTCGGCTCTGTCTGTGAGAATTTGTGAAACTTCGGCAATTTTCCGCATATACTCCGTCATATCTTTTTGGATTGCCGCCTCGGCGTTAGGACCAAACGGACCTTCCGGATGATCTGCCATATACATAGCGGTGGCAAGAGAGCCGGCCGCACGTGCTACCAAACTAAAGTTATGTAACTCGAAAGATAATTGGGATTTTGTTGCATCAAATTTCTTGGTAAAAGCTTCCGGATTTTGTTCAAACATCTTGTTGAACTCTTGCATTTTTTTGACATCAAGCGGATTATTTATATCTAAAACAGGTTTGTCACTATATCTATCAACGGTATCTATTTGCCACTTGTCAATCGGTTTACCGGCATTATATCGAATGGTATTATATAAACGATTATAGTAACTAACTTGGTCTTCAAGCGAATCACGGCAGTTTTGCGCAAGTTTTCCTCCGGTATTATTTAAAAATTTAATAGCCGGAACATTTTTAGCCAACTGATTAGGATTGCTTGGCGTATTAGGCATATTGGTATCAAATTTTCCTTCAAATTTATCAATAGTCTTATCCAACAACCAGAAAGGAGCTTTTAATGCCAGAGAAACACCTTCCAAAAACCAATGTTCAAACATATATTGAATAATGTCTTGTTCTTTAACTTTTTCAAATTCAAAAGGTCTGCGTTTCTTTTTATCATCACCGGCATTCGGGCTCATATTTGCGATGTTTTCGGCATCTTCTTCCTGTTCCGGAGATTTAGCGTTGACTTTTATTGCCGGTTTTGGGGCACCGTCAACCGTCAAACCGTTATTTTCTCCGCCCACCACGGTTTTTCCTTCGGCATCGACGGTTAAAGCATCTTCGGCTTGCATTGCTTGATATACGGAAGGTTTCTGTATAAATTCCGATAAAATTTCCGATTTTGCAGCCAAATCATCAACGGTTAAAGTTCGGTTCATTCCGGCCGGTTGATACGGCTCTTTAAGGGCAGCTTCTAAAGCTTTAGGTTCGATTTGTCCCATAACAGCCAACGTTTCGCTGTATGATTGCAGGTTATGCTTTACGATTGCAATATCTTCCGGATTGGTAAATTTTTTCCATTTAAACTCTGCCGCGCGCACATTGAGGGCAACTGTCATAGCCATATTTTTACCATTCTCCGGCGGGTACTTGGCCGACATAACATTGTTGATTTGTTCGGCATCAAGAACGCCTTCTGTTTGTAAATCTTTTAATGCACTTAAAGTGTTTTTAATACCGGTAATATTCTCAAACCCCAGTTTTTTGGAACTATCAGTCAAGTGATTGTTTTCCGAGTTAGGGAACACGGTCTTCAAGAATTGTTCTCTTTGAGCATCGGTTAAATATTCATTCTTATGCTCATTCAAAAATTTATTTTTTTCAGCTTCTGTAACGAACTGTTTTAAAGCGTCCGAAAGTTTTCCGGCACCAAATCTTTCGACTCCGGCTTTAATCACTGACATATCAGGGTTTTCTTTACCGATTTCCGCTAAAAACGCCTCAAAATCAAAGTCTTTAGTTTCGACTTTCGGTTCTGTTGTTGCTTCTGCTTTGTGTTCATTTGCCTTCGGTTTAATACCCAATTCATCGTATTTATTTGCAATTTCTTTAAGCAAAATCGTGCGCAAAACTTTAGGCATAGGAGTTCCATTTGCAGTACCGCCAAAATGAAGTTTTTTAGTTTTCTCGTCTTGCTTTAATTCATAATATTGACGGAAAGGAGTAGATCTCATTAAGTCACCGACATTTCCTTTCGGGTAATATGTGGTGGTATAGTTTATCTTACCTTCTTCGCAGGCTTTAAATACATCATCTCTATAATCTGTCTCATCACCGACAACAGTCGGTTCGGTATTCAACGTAAATATATTGTTATCCTTGTCCTTGAAAGTGAATTCTATTTTACCATACTTTTTATCTTCTATTTCCACGCATTCTAAGGACTCTGAATCAATAGTATCGCAAAAATATTTGAATTTTGCATTATTATATGTATCTACTATTTCTCCGTCCAACTTAATAGTTCCATCATCTTCGAAAACATATCCGAATTTATCTGCATTTTTCGGTTCTGTTTCTTTATTTTCTGTATTCATACTCTGATCTCCGGAATTAGCATCCACGGCTTTATTGCTGGGTTTTGTTGTTTCTTCGTTTTGGTTATCATTTGCTTTCGGCTTATTTGAACTTTCCTGTTCATGCAATTTTGTTGCATCTTCTTGCTTTATGGCTTCTTCTCTTTTTTGCTTTTCAATTTCAAGATCTTTTATTCGTTGCCCTTCGTCTTGCCAGATATACACATTAGCATGCTCATGTCCGGAGGCAAGAGTTTCGTAACGAATAAAGTCAGCTACACTAGCTTCGATATTTAATGAATATCTTGTATTACTTTCTTTATCATCCCACTTCATACCTACATTTTTTACAGACTCAGCAGCTTTGATATTTGCAAAAGAATTGAGCTCTTCATATTTTTTGTCAGATAATTTGCGCAGAAGAGAAATAGCCGATTCTTCATAAATATTAGCTTCTTTATTCTTTTTAAAATCATGGGTGCTTCTTGTATAGCCGGCATACAAATCAAAAATATCTTGATAAACCTGTGCAATTTCGGAATTGTCAGAGTTAAATTCTGTCATATCTGTGTTTTTTGCATCTTCTACCATCGGAACACTCCTTAAGCTATTTTATTGCTCTCAATATATCACATAAAATCTTTTTTGTCTATAACTATTTTTCCGCTTTAAGCCTTTAGTTTTTTCATAAATTTGCCAATTTCCAGATTAACTCGAATCCCGTCTTTTGGCGAAACTTTAACCAGACCGAAGAACCGTGGTTTAATTTTGCCAAAATCAATCGGTGCAAAAATTGCCGGATTAGTGGTTAGTGCCTTATAAGCACCATCTATATCTTTTTGAGCAACTCTGAAATAGTTACTGATAAGCTTTTCAGCATCTATCGGAAAATTTTTCTTTTTAACGGCTTCAGTAAATTTTTGTTGTCTTTCTTTTCTTGCCACATATTCTTCATACATAATTTTTTTGATATGTTTTTCCTGATATTTTGCCAATTTTGCCATATAAGTTAATTCACAGCTTTCCATATCAATTAAGATTTCCACATAAGATATTACGGCAAGTTGCAAATCTTGATTCTGCAAAGTTTCGGCAAAGTTCAAAAATTCTTCATCAGTTGACGATACCGGAAAACGTCCGACATCATTAGGGAAAATTTCAGATAAAATCATCCAACCGTTAATTAAGTCGGCGGATATATAGCTCCCTAAACTTGGTTTGTAGTTAGGATACAAGTCATCGATTTTAAAAGTGCACTCAAAGTCTCTGTTTAAGTAAGTTTGGCTCAATTTTTGTACAGATGCCTGATAATTTACGAAAGCTTGCGCCAATTCCGATTCGTCTGAACCCAAAGTAGGCTTGTTTTCTTCTTCTTCGATGGCATTTCTGGCTTCGGCAAAGGTTGAAGCCAATTCTTCTTCAAACAGACGTGATGCTTCTTCGTTTTCCGCTTGTCCTTGTTCACTTAAATGAGTTTCATCGATAACAGCGGGAGCTTTTTCTTCTTTTTTTTGCTCATCATCGTCTTCAAAATCTTCAACTTTGGTATTGATGAAACTGTTGAGCAGTGCCTCAAAATCATCAATACCTTCACTTACGTTGGTTCCGTTATTTTCACTCATAAATAAATCCTTTCGGTACAAACTTTGCTTGCTTTTATTTATAATAAACCTTATGGTATCAGAATAAAGGATAAAATATATTTAATAAAGAAAAAAATGAGCGAAGAAACAATATTTACAACACCCGAAGCAACAGAAAGCGAAAAAAATATGCGCTTGGATAAATTTTTAAGCGCAAAACTACCGGATTTCTCCCGTTCCCGATTGCAAAAATTAATTCTGGAAGGTTTTGTGGAATGTGAAGATGTGGTTATTGCCGATAATTCGCATAAAGTTAAAATCGGCGATTCGTATCAGATAATTATACCGCCCGCTGAAGAAGCCGAGCCGAAACCGCAGAACATAGCTTTAAATATTGTTTATGAAGATGATGACATCGTTGTTGTTAATAAATCAGCGGGAATGACGGTGCATCCGGCGGCCGGAGCTTATGACGGAACTTTGGTAAACGCTCTTCTGTTTCATTGCAAAGATAATTTATCCGGAATCGGCGGAGTAAAACGTCCCGGTATTGTGCATCGTATAGATAAAGATACCAGCGGGTTGTTGGTGGTGGCAAAAAATGATACGGCACACCGTTTTTTAAGCGAACAGTTTGCCGAACATTCGATTGAAAGAACCTATATTGCGGTGGTTTACGGAGTACCAAATCCTTTATCCGGACGCATTGAAGCACCCATCGGGCGCAGTAAATTCGACCGCAAAAAAATGGCAATAGTCGAAATCGGGGGTAAAAATGCCGTGACTAATTACAAAACTTTAAAAGCATTCGGAAAAGCGGTTTCGGTTGTGCAATGTAATTTGGAAACCGGTCGCACCCATCAGATAAGAGTTCATTTAAGTAGCAAAGGTAATGCTTTGGTGGGAGACAAAGTTTACGTGAAAAGCAAAAAATCAGAAATTTTGTTACCGGCTGATTTGAAAAATTATGTAAATAATTTTCCACGGCAGGCATTGCACGCAAAGACATTGGGTTTTATTCACCCTCGTAAAAAAGAGTTTATGCAGTTTGATTCACAACTGCCGGCAGATATGGTCGAACTTATCGAAAAATTGGAAAAAGATATTTAATTTTATATATTCCGTTATAAAAATCTAAAACTAAAGTACGGGTTGATGCTGAAATTTTTAGTATCTATTATTGACAATTGTCAATCAAAAGGAGAATAAAAATGGAAACATCTCTTACTGGACTTGACTTTTCGCCGGAAACAAATCTGGCACGTTATTTACAAAATATTCGCCAATATCCGTTGTTGTCGCAAGAAGAAGAATACGATTTGGCGGTGCAATACAAAAAAACTCGCGATAAAAAAATAGCTTATCAATTAATCACATCACATTTGCGTTTAGTGGTAAAAGTGGTTTCCAAATATAAAGGTTACGGTTTACCCGTCAACGAAATGATTTCCGAAGGCAATATCGGTCTGATTTATGCCATTAATAAGTTTGAACCGGATAAAGGCTTTCGATTTTCAACCTATGCTTTGTGGTGGATAAAAGCGGCGGTGCAAAAATATATCTTAAGTTCATGGTCATTGGTTAAATTGGGAACAACGGCAGCACAGAAAAAATTGTTTTTTAATTTAAGAAAAATCAAAAACAGTCTTAATCTTACCGATGACAGAGAACTTTCAAGCGAGGTTTTACAAGATATTGCCGATTGCTTGAATGTAAGTGTGCAGGAAGTAACCGATATGAATACTCGCCTTAAGGCGCACGACGGTTCGCTTAACGTAGCAATGGATAGTAAAGATTCCGATTCCGGTTCGGAATGGATTGATTTTATTTATGACAATAAACCCAATCAGGAAGAACAATTGTCCTATCGTGAAACTTTAGACTATCGCCGTAAATTGTTTTACAAAGCCATAGATGTTTTAAATCCGCGGGAAAAAGATATTTTATATAAACGTCGAATGCTCGAAAACAGCATTACGTTGGATGATTTAAGCAAAACATATAACATTTCCAAAGAGCGGGTAAGGCAAATAGAACTTAATTCCATACGCAAAATATCAAAAGCTATAGAACTTATGCAATAGCCCAAAGGTTGAAATACGGATAAAACCGATTATTTATTCCCGTAAGCAAATTGGAGAATAAGATGTCAGTTTTAAGAAGAAAATTTATATGGTTGATTTCTATAGCGGTAATCTTAATAATTGCGGTTTACGGTGTTTATCAGGCGACTCATGGAAATCAGATTTATGAAATTACCCAAACAGCGCAAGATATATCGGTTGTCAAACCTAAAGTGCAAAATGCCGTTATAACGCATCACTATATCGGGCAGGTTGAGGCCATAAACCAAACGGATATTGTGCCGTATATCAGCGGTTATGTAACCGAAATTGCGGTACATGGCGGAAAACAAGTCAAAAAAGGCGATGTGTTGGCAGTTTTGAAACAAGATGATTATATTGCCAAATTGGCGGCCGCCGATGCCGAGCTGTTTGCTTTAAAAACAGATTTCCTAAATTCCAAGATTAAATATGAGAGAATGAAAAACAGTGGCGAAGATGTTTATTCTCCGCAAGAGTTGGATGATGCCAAATCCGCATTTTTAGCCTCGGCCGGTAATTTGGAGCAGGCTCGGGCAAACTTGCTTACCGCTCAGATAAATTTTGATTATACGTATTTGAAAGCACCATTTGACGGAGTATTGGGAAATATTGCCGTTTCACTCGGAGATTATGTTTCTCCGCAAAGCAGAAATTTAATGGAACTTGTGCAATACAATCCGATTCGTGTGGTTTTTTCGGTTACCGACAAAGAATTCTTAAATCATTTTGATAAAAAAGATGATAAAAATTTGGTTGTAAAAGTACAGTTGGCAAACGGGGATATTTTACCGCAAAACGGCGAAATTCAGTATACGGCGAATGTGATAGATAAAAATACTAATTCCTTGGCTGTTTACGCCGAATTTACCAATCCCGATAATAGATTAATTCCAAATGCTTATGTACAGGTTCTGCTTGAGCGAAAATATGAAAATGTGGTTTTAATCGATAAATCTCTTTTAATTATGACAACTGACGGAAACTACGTACATACTGTTTTGAATGGTATTTTAAATATGCATAAACTTCATATTTACGGCGAAGAAAACAATTACATTGTAGCCGAAAATAATTTTGCCGATGATGAGTATATTGTTAAAGAAACGGTTGAAAATGCAATATTGGGAGAGAGAGTTCCTTATAAAATAATTGAAAATGCGGAGCAATAATGATGTTTTCGGCGTTTTTTATCAATCGTCCACGTTTTGCCATAGTGGTTTCGGTGGTTATGATGATGCTCGGTTTGATGGCTATTGCCGTTCTGCCAGTGGCGCAATATCCGGAAATTACTCCGCCGCAAATTGCGGTTTCCACTAATTATCTCGGCGCCAATGCCAAAGTTTTAACCGATATGGTGGCAATTCCATTGGAAAATGAAATCAACGGGGTAGATGATATGCTTTATATGTCATCATCTTCCAGCGATACCGGAGAATATAAATTAACCGTCACTTTTGATATCGGTACAAATCCGGATATTGCACAGGTAAAGGTGCAAAATCGTATTCAACAGGCAACTTCCGATTTACCTCCGGAAGTTACCCAATACGGACTTAAGGTGCAGACACAAAATTCGAATATTTTAGCAATGCTGGTTTTGCAATCTCCTAATCATACTTATGATAACTTATACTTGAGTAATTATGCCCATACTAATTTGAAAAACGCTCTTTCACGAGTTAAAGGCGTGGGGGATGTGCAAATTTTTGGTCCGCAATACAGTATGAGAATCTGGTTGGACAGTGATAAACTTAACAGTATGGGGTTAAATTCCGCCGATGTGATGAATGCCGTAAAAACGCAAAATGTGCAAGCTTCAATCGGCTCTGTCGGTGCTGCTCCCAGTTCTCCGGATAATAAAATCGTACTATCTCTTAATGCCAAAGGATTGTTAAACAGCGTTCGTGATTTTGAAAATATTGTGGTGGCAACGGCAGAAAACGGCGGAACAGTGTATTTAAAGGATGTGGCGCATATAGAATTGGGAGCTGATACTTATAATATCAAATCCTCATTCAATAATTCGCCGGCATTGATTATGGGAATTAACCAAACCCCTAATTCCAATTCACTGCAAATTATGAAAAATATTCGCAAAAAAATGGCAGAGATAAACGAACAATTACCTGAAGATATGGAATTTAGCGTGATATATGATTCTACCGATTTTGTCCGAGCATCAATTCAAAGTATTTTGGATACTTTGGTGATAACCTTTTTATTGGTGATATTGGTAACTTATGTTTTTTTGCAAAAACTTTCCACCACGTTGATACCGCTTTTCACCATTCCGGTATCACTGATAGCAACTTTTGCGGTGGTGTATATTTTAGGTTTTAATATAAATATTCTTACCTTATTTGCAATGATACTCGCCATCGGTTTGGTGGTTGATGATGCTATTATTGTAGTAGAGAGAGTACAGTATTTAATGCAACACGAAAAATCGGATTCGCATTCGGCAGCCATAAAAGCAATGGAGCAAATAGGCGGAGCGGTTGTTGCCACTACTATGGTGCTGTTGGCCATATTTATTCCGGTCGGATTAATGTTGGGAATTACCGGAAAAATATATCAGCAGTTTGCGGTTACCATTGCCACGGCAGTGGCTTTTTCATCGGTTAATGCTTTGACTTTAAGTCCGTCTTTATGCGCTATTTTTTTGCGTGGTGATGAAAATAAGAAAACCGGAAAGTTTTTTACTTGGTTTGATAAAATGCTTGATATTTCCAACAGGTATTATATTGCGGCCGTTGATTTTTTTGTGCGCAGGTTGAAAATTTCTTCTCTTATAATCATAGGCACTATATTGGCGATACTGTTTTCTTTCAAACACATACCGACGTCATTTTTACCTCAAGAAGATCAAGGAATTATTTTTGCCAATGTTCAACTTTCAGATACCGCCGGTATAAATCAGACGAATAAAATTATCAGTGAAATGAATGAAAAAATTTTCAAAATTGAAGGTGTTAAATATTTTATAAGTGTAGCCGGATACAGTATGTTGGGAGGCGGAGGCGAAAACGTAGCTTTGGGAGTTGTGGGACTTACACCGTGGGATGAACGTAAATCTAAAGAATTGTCGATTAATTCTATCAGTGAAAAATTAACCAAAGAATTTGCGAATAATAAAACTGCAAAAATTAACTTTTTTGCTCCGCCGTCAATTCCGGGAATAGGTGACAGCAACGGTATTTCGTTTGAATTTTTAACTACCGATGGAAATTTATCGCCGCAAAACTTGGCAAATGAATTGAATAAGTATTTGGCTCAAGTCAATAAGAACCCTGATTTTAATTACGCATTTTCCACATTTACGGCAGATACTCCGCATATTTATTTAGATATAGACCGCCAAAAGTTAGAATACTATAAAATAGCGGTGGCAGATTTGTTTGCCGTATTGCAAAACAATCTCGGTTCAAGGTATATAAATAACATAACTTTGAGCGGTCAGGTAAATAAAGTCATTTTACAGGCAGATTACCAATACAGAAACAACATGGATTCGATTAAAAATCTCCATGTGCGTTCACAAACCGGAGCAATGATACCGATAGAAAGTTTTGCTGAAATTAAAACCGAGTTTTCCCCTAAAACCATATATCGTTTTAACCAATATACTTCGGCCGGAGTTACGGCCTTGTCAAAGGATAACGTCAGTAGTGGAACTGCACTTGAAGATTTAGAAAAATTGCAAAAAACACTGCCCAAAAATTATGGTATTTCTTGGACCGGCTTAAGTTTGCAAGAAGTTGAAAACAGGGGAATGGTAGTAATAATCATTACGCTGGCCACAATATTTTGTTACTTGTTCTTGGTAGCTTTGTATGAAAGTTGGCTTTTGGCTTTTTCGGTAATTTTTTCCACGGTTTTTGCTATTTTGGGCGCTTTACTCGGATTGTTTATGATGGGACAATCTTTAAGCATATACGCCCAACTCGGTTTGGTAATGCTTATCGGATTGGCGGCAAAAAATGCCATTCTGATAGTGGAATTTACCAAAATGTATCGAGAACAAGGGTTAAGTATCATTGAAGCTGCAAAAAAAGGAGCCGAGGAGCGATACAGAGCAGTTTTAATGACGGCGTTTACTTTTATTTTGGGTGTTTTTCCGATGATAATTGCCAAAGGAGCCGGAGCTAATTCTCAAGTGGCAATCGGTTCGGCGGTATTTTTCGGTATGATAAGCGCAACGCTGATAGGAATTATTTTTGTACCGGCTTTATTTGCGGTGTTTGAAAATATCAAAGAGCATTTTCAAAGCAAAAAAGGAGCAAAAAATGGCTAGCAAACATATATTTTTAATGAGCATTTTGTTTTGTGTTTCCTGTACTGTAGGTCCTGATTTTTCAGCCCCGGAAATTTATTCCGAGGCGGTAATTAAAAATGAGTTAGAGCTCAAAAAAGAAGGAAAAGTATCTCAAAATTGGTATAAAATTTTTGATGATGAATGTTTGAAAAATTTGATAAACATTGCACTGAATAACAATACCGATATAGCAATTGCCGAAGCAAAATTAAAACAAGCAAGATTAATTGCCGGAGTAAATCAGGCTGATTTTTTGCCTCAAGTGTCAGCAAAAGGAGGTTACAACTATCAAAAAGAAAGCAAAAATATCGAATATTCCGGAAATATTGATTATTACAGTGCCGGGTTTGATGCCTCTTGGGAATTGGACTTATGGGGTAAAGGGCGGCGTCAGAAAGAGGCTGATGAAGCAAATATAAAAGCGGCAGAATTTAGTCTGAGTAATTTAAAAACCATCGTAGCGGCAGAAGTCGCCTCCGATTATGTTAATTTGCAACAAAATAAAAAATATTTGCAATTGGCTCGCCAAAATGCTTCTTTACAAAAACAAATCGCTGATTTGGTAAAATCTCAATACAAAACAGGTTTAAGCGATGCTACAGCTTATAATCAAGCTCAATATTTATTGAATGATACGTTATCTTTGATTCCTCAATATGAAAATAATGTGGAAAATTATAAGAATGCGTTGAGTGTTTTAACCGGAATTTTGCCCTCACAATTGACAATTCCGGAAAATACAAAGTTATTGGGTAAAATAAATAACAATTTTTCCGATGATATGGGAAAACTTCCGGCTTCCGTAATCAGATTACGTCCTGATGTAGCAGCAGCCGAACAAAGATTAAAAGCACAAAATGCTTTGATTGGCAAAGCGATTGCCGAATTATATCCGGATGTAAACATCAGCGGTCTTTTCGGCTATTCGTCGCAAAACGGTAGAAAACTGTTTTCCTCGGCAAGTGAAGGATACGGTTATGCTCCGGCAATTTCGGTGCCGCTGCTTGATTGGAATAAGCTCAAAAACAATATTGAGATTCAAAAACAATCAAAAAATATTGCTTTTGAGAATTATAAACAAACTGTTCTCAGCGCAATATCTGAAATCAAAAATGCCTTTTCAAATTATCAATCGTCGGTTAAAATTTACCAAAATAAATTGCAGGCTCAAACCAACATTCAAAAAGTTGTTGAGATAACTCTTAAAAAATATAAAAGCGGAACTGCAACGTTTTCGGAAGTTTTAAATTCCGAGCAAAATCTTATAAAAGCACAAGAAGACGTTATTGCGGAAAGAGCGCAAATAATGCAAAATGTAATTGCATACTACAAAGCAAGCGGCGCAATTATTGATAATTAAGCTCTTCAAACGGAATACGGTCTGATGGTTTCTGCGGCTTATATACAAAGATATTGGTAACCGAAGGAATATCATAAGTACGATGCCAATAACCTTTTTCTTCCATACACAGACGATAATCACGAGGATTTGAATCAGCAGAATCCCTGATTGAATTTACAAGTATCGGTGAAGCCCCTTTATAAGGAACATAACTGGCCCAAATTCCTTTTTCTTTATGCCAATCAACGTGAATATTATAGCGATATTCTTCTGAATAAAACCAGTTTGTAATATTAGGTAAATGGAACCATCCCTCAGCTTTTTTCAAACATTCGGAATGGTCTCGGGAAAATTTGGAAATTCCGGTATTTTCTCGTTCCCAGTTATAGATGATTTGCCCTTGCCCGCCGTATGATGAACAGGCTGCTAAAATTAGAGTGGTCAAAACAATCGCATATCTCATATCAAAAATCCAAATCCGTATAATGTTTAGAAGGATAAATTCCTTTTATCCTATCGTTTAATATTTCTTTGAAACTAGGTCTTGATTTAACTTTAGAATACCATAATTTGGCATTTTTATAGTCATCCCACGGTACATCTCCCAGATAATCTATAACCGAAAGCTGTGCCGCCGCACTTATATCGGCCAAAGAGAAACTGTCACCCACCAAATAATTATTACGTTCAATAATCCAATCTATGTACTCCAGATGAAAGCGCAGGTTATTGGTACCTGTTTTGATGCGTTTTGATTCCGGAGGTTGGCGCAATGAAAAGCGTTTATAAATTTTTTCACCGACAATATATTGAAATACTTCGTGATGGAATTTGTTATCAAACCAATCGCACAGGCGTCTGGTTTCGGCTCGTTGTTTGTTGTTTCCGTTAATAAGACGGTTTTGGGTGTAGGTTTCTTCCAAAAATTCGGTAATAGCATAATTACCGGCAACAATGTTCCCGTCAAAGATAAATATAGGTAATTCGCCGGCCGGATTAATTTTCATAATGTCTTTTGAAAGAGCCCACGGATTTTCCTCCTTCAAAAAGAACAGTATTTTTTTCTCCGCCATCAGAATTCTGATTTTTCGACATTGCGGCAATACACTGCTATGTACTAAGAGAACCATAAAATTTAAACCTCCTTAAATTCCGTCTAAGACTTCATCAATAGTTTTTTGATGAACTTTTTGTTCAACAATATGACCGCTGCTAATACCTTCATCTTCCTCATCGTCATCCGTATATTTATTTTCTGCTTCTGACGACTGTTCAAGCGAGCCTATGAAAGAAGGCGGTACAACACCGGCATTTTTATCAACTTCTTTATTAACTTCATTTAAGATTTCTTTTTTGATTTCCATTGCAAATTCCGGTTTTGAAAACTCTTCGGTCAACACTTTTTTATACTCTGACAGAACCGGCATAATTTTAGACAGTGATATAAAAAACGGGATTTTGAAAATCGGATTTTTAGAATAAGTCAAATAGTCGTTAACACCGAACCGGCTGGCCATAATACGGTTGTAGTAAAGGCTTCCCATCATATAATCAGCTTTGCCGGTGATAATCATTTCATAAGCCTCAAATGGAGATTCAACATAGGTAATACCTAATTCTTTGAACTTACGCAATACAAAATCACTGAAATATTCGGATTTACAAGCAATTCCCTTTAAGTTGCGCAAATCTCCATAGTTTTTAACTTTTTCCGTTGTTTCCGGTAAAGTTATTAAATGTACCGGGTTGGATATTACTGCCGGATATATTACGTCCAATCCCGAAAAAAGTTTGGTATCGGAATATGCGCCTATGAACATTTCGGCTTCACCGCTTTTGGCTTTTACCAGTAAAAGTTTTACATCTGTAACAGTTTCATCTCTAATGCGCAAAACTTCTGTTTTGACATTATATTTCTCTAAAATTTTAACAACAGGCTTTAAAAAAACACTGTGAAAATTGTAAATATCGTTATCTCCTTCATAGTATGCAAACGGTGGAAAATCAGGTAATCCCAAAATATGAATGGGAACATCCAAATAACCTTGAATTTGCACCATATTGACGGCCTTTGCAGGTGATGTCATTAAAAGTGTTAATAAAGCAATAAGCCAAAATTTTTTCATTTTTCCAACCTTTTCTTTGCCTTAGCACAACGTATCATATATAAAATGTAAATAAATTGTGTTAAAAAGATTTTAACTGATTGCATAAAACTGACAATCCTGTAACATATTACAAGAGAAAAATAAAAAGCACAAGATGATAAATACAGATAAAAACTTATTTTTGCAACAAAAGCGCAACATAATTGCCATTACATCGGGTATAGGCAGTATGGGTAAAACTTGGTTGGCGCTGACTTTGGCTCACGCAGTTAATTCTTTGAAAAACAGCGTGTTGCTTTTTGATGCCGATAACGGGTTGCTTAATACAAATTTTCAGCTGGGAATGGTTCTGCAAGGAGTTATAAGACAGGTTGCCGATGAACAGAAAACCATTAACCAAATTATAAGTCCGATTAACCGCAAAAAATTTGATATAATAGCCGATAATCCTGGCAGTAATATTTTGGAAAATTTACCGGTAGGCAAACTGCAGATATTGCGGGAGGAAATATCAATAATAGCGCAAAATTATGATTATACGTTTATTGATATGCCTTCAGACGAAACGGTTCTTAAACATTTTCTGCCAACTCCGTTGGATTTGATTTTGGTGTGCACCAATGAACCTTCCAATTTGGTGGCAACATATAATTTTTTGCAAGAAACATCCGATTCGGCTAAGTATAAAAACTTGCGAATAATTGTTAATTATGCTAATTCATACGAAGAAGGTTTGCAAACATATAACACTTTGCGCCACGCTTGCGAGCAATATATAAAGGTAATTCCGCCCCTATTGGGAGTGGTGCGTCGTGATACTCGAGTGCGAGATGCAATTAATAATCACGTTTTGCTGTTGAATAAGTATCCTTCTTCCGAAGCTGCCGAAGATATTATGCAAATTGCCAACCGATTAGTGAAACAAGGAGAAAATGTATGAGTAAGAATGCCGATGCTTTGGGATATTATGCAGCTCTTGAAGTTCATCCCAGTGCAGATAGTTCCGTAATTAAAAGACAATACTATGAAAAAGCCAAGTATTGGCACCCCGATCATAATGAAAATCCACGTGCCCTTGAGATGTTTCAAAAGGTGTCGGTAGCTTACGATGTGTTAAAAGATGAAAAGTTAAGAATGGAATATGATTTACTTTCCTGTGTGTATGGAGAAAGCGATTTTCCGGCCTTGGGTTCGCTGAAAATATATAAAAACCAGTCGGGAAAAGATGATAAAGCTTTGCGTGTATTAAGACAAGTTACCGTTAAAAAAGGAAATTCAAGAGAAAGTAAAGATATTTGCAATATCAGAGAAGCCTGTAATATGGTGCTTTCTACATCTATAAACAATTGGCTTTTAGGCTGGTGGGGAAAATCCGGTTTTGCGATTACCAAAAAAGCGATTAAATTTAATTTGAAAGAGGTTTCCGCCGATAATTATGATAATTTAAAATTATTAATTCATAATGCGGTGGCATACGAGCAGGAAAATAACATTGAAATGGCTTGGATTTACGCCAAACAGGCAGAAGCATTGGCGGCAAACAATGAGTATTTACGGCAAAGAATTGCAACATTTGCCGATAAATTGGGATTCCAGCCTAAAAAGACCGTAAAAATTCCACGGTGGAATTCGGCAGAATTGGTACGCCGACAATATTTGTTTCCGATATTTTTAGTATTGTGTTTGGTGATGAGTGTATTAATGTTATTTGCCGGTCAAGGTATTTTATCATTGAAATCAAGCGAAAAAGGTTATTATGAAGAACGTGTTTTAAGCGGGCGTTTGGTGGCTACCGATATGGTTGAAAATAAAATTATGAAAACCGACAGTGATGCAATGAGCAAAGAATATCTGGTTCATTTAACACAGAATTGCACAATTTATAACGGACCGGATGTTCGTTATTCTCCAATGGTGGAAGGAAAGGCAAATCAGACAGTTCGTATTACCGGATATACGCCTGATAAGAGTTGGTATCAAATAATGTTGGACAACGGCGAAATGGGCTATATAGAAAAAAACAAAACTCAAAAAGGTATCGGAGATCCGGTTCCGTTTGGCAGCCACGTTTATAAAGGACAATTGTAATATGGGATTAAAGTTTGAAATAGATAAAAAAGTCGGCAAATCAAGATTAGGTCGTTTGATAACCAAACACGGCACGGTGAATACTCCGGCGTTTATGCCGGTAGGAACTTGCGGGACCGTTAAGGCAATGATGCCGGAAAGTGTAGCAGCAACCGGTGCCGAGATATTGTTGGGTAATACCTATCATTTGATGTTGCGTCCCGGTGCTGATTTAGTGGAAAAAATGGGCGGTTTGCACAAGTTTATGAATTGGAACAAGCCTATATTAACCGATTCCGGCGGTTTTCAAGTGATGAGTTTAAGCGGTTTGCGTAAAATTAAGGAAGACGGAGTTACTTTCAGTTCGCATATAGACGGCAGAAAATATTTCTTAAGTCCGGAAGAAGCCATTAAAATACAACATAAATTGGATTCCAATATTACGATGTGTATGGATGAATGCACACCATATCCGTCCACTTATGAAGATTGTGCCAAATCAATGCGGATGTCAATGCGCTGGGCTAAACGCAGTAAAGACGCTTTTATTGACCGGGAAGGCTACGGAATATTTGGAATACAGCAAGGCAATGTCTTCCGTGATTTACGTGAAGAATCGGCGGAAGCTTTGAAGAAAATCGGTTTTGACGGATATGCAATCGGCGGATTGGCAATTGGTGAAGGACAGGAAAAAATGTTTGAAGTTCTTGACTACGCCCCGCAAATGTTACCGGAGGATAAACCGCGTTATTTAATGGGTGTAGGGCGTCCCGATGATATTGTCGGTGCGGTTTTGCGTGGTGTTGATATGTTTGATTGCGTGATGCCGACCCGTTCGGGGCGTACTGCACAGGCATTTACCAAATACGGACCGATTAATATAAGAAATTCACGCCATAAAGAGGATCCTCGTCCTTTGGAAGAGGGATGTGATTGTCCGTTATGCACGCATTATTCCCGTGCTTATATACATCACTTGCAGAAATGTAACGAAGTGTTGGGAATTATGCTTTTAACGTGGCATAATGTTCGCTACTACGAGCGTTTAATGCAGGGCTTGCGAAATGCCATAAAAAATGATACACTTAGTCAGTTTGCCGATGAGTTTTATGAAAATCAGGCAAAAGGAGATATTGAGGAGCTGTAAGCGATGAAAAAACACAGTAGGCTTCACGAGTTAAGCGAAGGTAACGGCGGAAAAAAAGTCGATAAAAAAGCATTTACACCGGCAAATCCTAGGGAAGATGAGGTTATCGAGCATTTTAAACAAGAGAACGTTAAAGACGGTATCAGAGTTTTTGTAGCCGGCGGTTCTCGTTCAGGTAATGATGAAATATATGCCAGAGAAGCATATAATTTGGGCAAAAAAATCGTAGAGATGAATTTTAAGTTGGATTTCGGTTTATCCAACAGCGGAATTATGGGAGCCGTGGCCAGAGGCGTTCTTGACGGTTGGGAAGAAAAACATACTTGTAAGGAAGAGGGATGCCCGATTCAGGGAATTACCACCGCAAAATATTTTTCGCTTTATTCCAATGACGATGATTTAATCCAAAAAATGGAAGTAGTTGTTGCTCAAACTTTGGAGGAAAGAAAACAAAAGCTTCTTAATGCCGATTTTGTGGTTTTTGCACCGGGAGGAGTGGGAACTTTGGATGAGCTTGCCTATGATTGCGTGGCAATGCAGGATGAAATGTTACCGATGAAACCATTCATAATATACAATATTAACGGCTTTTTTCACCATTTATTGGAGTATTTGAAGTTTATTGCTCATGAGGAGTTTTCTGACCCGATACCGTTTATTGTGGTTGATAATGCCGAAGAGTTGGAAATAGCATTCAGATTACTGAAAGTTCGCTATGATAAATCTCGAAACGGCAGAGAGGCATACCTCAGTTCTCGCAAGTTAGTTTATGAACTTCCGTATTTTATAAAGCAAAAAACCGAGCGTCATATGAATGTTGAAGATTGTGTAAAGCATATTGATATATTTTTGACAGACGGTTCGGAAGAAGACAAACAGTTTATGCAAAATGAAATTGAAACCGCATATCTGGAACACGAAATAATGAAAATGTATGACAGGCTGGCAAAAACAGGTAGAGATACCGGTAAAGTCAGCGAGAAATTGGCAGAATTAAAGAGTCGCCGGAGAAATATTTTAGAATGAATGTATTTGCCTTTATCCTGAAATATTTACGCAAAACCAAACTTATGGCAGGAGTTATATTGTTTGCCATAATAGCCAGAGCAGTCGCTGATAGAGGCGAAGTTTTTGCTATGTCGCAAGTTATCGGGGTTTTGCCGCAATATACTCAAGATAAGGCAGTATTATCACAAATAATATTTTATATTTGTTTATTGGCCGCATTTTTATTGTTTGAAGGCATAGCCAATTTAGTGTGGCGCTATGTGGGTGGAAAATTTATGCCTTATTTTTGCAGTTTGGTGTATAAGGATATTTTTGTGGCCATACATCACCAGTCGGTGCATTTTTTCAATGAAGAAATGGCCGGAAAGATTGCTTCTAAAACCAAAAATATTGTCAGCGGTATCCGTGAAATATATGCCCACATAGTATTCGGACTTATTCGCCCGATTACCGGAATATTGGTCAGTTTGTTTTTGATATGCCGTGCTGATTTACAAATGGGACTGGTTATAACGGTATTGAATTTGATTTTTATGACAGTGATTATATTAATTCGCCGTAAAATAGGTTCATTTTCCGAAAAACGTGCACGTTTTCATGCCGAAACGGACGGGGTTTTTATTGATACGGTTACCAACTCGGATTTAGTTAAAAGTTTTGCCAATTATTTCTACGAGAAAGGGCGATTTTATCACGTATTACGTACGGCAGTAAGAGCCGAGCAGAAAGAGCGTACTAAAGATGCCATATTTGATTTTCAGGGCAAGATGGTATTCTATTCGGTTTATTTGCTGTCAAGTATTTGTGTTTTCTACTATTGGTATTTGGGGCGATTGGTTTTGGCAGATGTGGTTATGTCTACCTCGCTTTTGACCGGATTGATGATGGAAGTTAACAATATAGGATTTTTTGCCGGCGAATTTGCCCAACAATACGGACAGGTTAAAGACGGTTTAGAGCTTGTTTTCAGTCCTCGTGCGGTGGAGGATTTACCGGATGCCCATAACATAAATATGCGGGGCAGAGCCATAAATTTTGATAACATTACATATCATTATGCGAGCAAGGAAAATTTGTTTGAGAATTTTAATCTTAAAATCAAATCGGGTGAGAAAGTCGGATTAGTCGGGCATTCCGGCAGCGGAAAATCGACATTGATAAAATTACTGGTGCGCTACTTTGATGTAATTAAAGGAAAAGTAACAGTAGGCGGAGAAAATGTAAAAGAAGTCAGACAGGAAAGTTTGCGGGCAAAGATTGCAGTTATTCCGCAAGACACGGCTTTGTTTAATCGGACGATTATGGAAAACATTCGCTACGGTAATATAAATGCCTCGGATGAAGAAGTTGTAGAGGCAGCAAAGCAAGCCTATGCCGATGAGTTTATAAAAGAATTGCCTAATGGTTATGACAGTAAGGTCGGAGAACGGGGAGTAATGCTTTCAGGTGGCGAAAGACAACGTATAGCAATAGCACGAGCCATACTGAAAAATGCTCCGATTCTTATTTTAGATGAAGCGACTTCATCACTCGATAGTGACAGCGAACAATTTATTCAAAAATCACTCAAGAAGTTAATGAAAGGAAAGACAGTGATTGCCATTGCTCATCGGCTGTCTACTTTAAAAGAAATGGATAGGCTGGTGGTTATGGATAAAGGCAAAATCATTGAAGAGGGTTCTCACGAGGAATTGCTTAAACGCAAAGGGGCTTACTATAAATTTTATCAAATTCAGAGTTTGAACAAATAAAAATAGCTTGCAAAAAATTACAAACCGCATATATTTGAGCCAGTTAAAATT
>OMQI01000031.1 GCA_900313185.1 uncultured Rhodospirillaceae bacterium | reverse complement strand
TGCCGTTTAATAAAGCGATTGCACATCCGTTGGCGGTGGTGTCGAAAGCAAGAGTGTACATTTTTTTACTTTAAATTATTAACCGTTTGAAAAAATTAATTGCTTATTGAGGTTTATATAATATAAAATTATATTCAGAGCAAACATTTTTTGTAAAGAATTGAGAAAATGACTGATGAACTGCTGAAAAATATTATATTGGTTAGTGCGGCACTGGAATTAATACTTGTTTTTGTTATTTTTTCTATGCAAGTCAAAATATATAAGTTACGGCGCAAAGTTTATTTTATTAAACGTGATCGTGAGCGGTGTAACGAGCTTTTGTTTTCGGCAAAAGACGGATATTTTTGCTTTGTGTATCCCGATGAAAAAGTTAAAGATCCGCAGAAAAACACCATTGGCAAATGTTCACGTCGCTTGGCTGTTATGTTGGGGTTGAAAAACGGCACAGCTTCTTCGTTTGATGAAATTACTGACACTTTTTATAAAGATGATGCCAAAATCTTGAAAAAATATGTGGAGTTGCTGCATCAGGAAGGGCATTCTTTTGAAGATATGCTTGAACTCAAAGGCGGAAATCGTCATATTTGCGTTTATGGAAACCGAGTAAACGGTGCAGATAATAATTTATATTGTGATATTGTCTGGTTCAGAGATGTGACGGCACAAACCGATAAAATAAGCGATTTGGATGCTGAAAAGCAAGAGGTTGAAAGCAAAATAAAGCAATACGAAAATATGATTGACGGCCTTAACTATCCGTTATGGTTGCGTGATGAGAATCTTAATTTGATAGCGGTCAATAAAAAATATTTGGAATTCAGCGGGCAAAACAGTAAGAGCGAGGTTTTGCAAAATAATGTCGAGTTGTGTAATACTCAGGGAGAGTTGATTGCTAAAAAAGCAGCTAAAGATGCGCAGAAAAATAAAAAACTGCAAAAGAAAAAATTTAATATGATAAGAAACAGCGATTTGTATAATTACGAATTGCAGGAAAATCCGTATTATATTGGCGATTCTATGGATAAGATGGGAACCGTCGGTTATCTGTTGGATAATACCGAATTGGAAAAATTAAAGCGTGGGTTTGAACGTAATCAAAATAATCACTTGGAAATTTTGGGCACGCTCGGTACGGCCTTTGCTATTTTTGATGATAAAATGAATTTATTTTTCCATAATAATGCATTTCGCAATTTATGGGGATTGGATGCCGATTTTTTAGATAAGCGACCGTCGTATTCGCAGTTTTTGGAGACTGTACGTGAACATAAAATGTTACCGGCTACGCCTAATTTTAAGGCATATCGAGATGATGAAATAAGTATTTTCGGCAATCTTTGGGAAACAAAGGAGGATTTGCTGCATTTACCGGACGGTAGAACGATTCGTCGTTTCCGTTCACCGCATCCGAACGGGGTGGTTTTTGCTTTTGAAGATGTTTCCGACCGTTTGGCAACAATGCGTCGCTTAAACGAACTTACCGATATGCAGAAGTCAATGTTGGATAATTTAAATGATGCGGTGGTAATTTTCGGGGTTAATCAGCGCTTAAAGTTATATAATCGGGCATATTTGAATTTGTGGAGCATTGATATTGATAAAATGCAAGATGAACCTAAGCTTGATAAAGTTTTATCATATCAAAAACTGTTCTTTTCCCATATTGACAATTGGGAAGAATTTAAGCAAAATATGATTGCCAATATCACCGAGGGTGAAAAATTTGATTTATCTCGTGACGACAATGTCAATATTCAGGTTTCGCCGTTGATTTTTTATGATGGTTCAATAATGGTGACATATACTAAAAAATAATCTTGTTATTTGCGGAAAATAAATTACAATAACAAAAAAACGGAGGGAATATGGCGCAGGACGAAATTTTTGAAACTCAGGAAGAAGAGAAAAAACAAAAATCGCAAAAAAATAAAAAAGGGTTTGACGATTCCGAGCGTATGACCTTAAAAATTAATGTGCAGGAAGCATTGCAATACGAGGCGGAAAAAGGCAAAAAGAAAGTAGGAAGTTTGCCGAAAAATTTGAAAAAAATCAAAAAGAAAGTTCGTGATTCGTACGATGAAGACGAAGATGACGGTATGGATGAAGATGTGATTCGCTCGTTGCGTGAATTGCAGATAAATCAGACTGATGCCTCGAATGGGGATAATTCTTTAATTAACGCCCTAAATGAGCAAGAACGCCGGCAAATTATGCAAAGCACCAATATTGAAATTACCCGTCATGAAGAAAATGCCGGTAAACAGAACGCTTTGGAACAGGCTGATACCAACCTGCGTAAAGCTACCTTGCGAAAAATGAATACTCAAGAATTTATGAATGAAATGAATGAGGCCATATATAATCCGAGCCGTTTGCGCCGAGAAGCTATGGAACACAATATTGCCAAACAAATGGGGATTAAAGGGAAGATAGAGAAACATCAAGAAGGCAAAG
>OMQI01000126.1 GCA_900313185.1 uncultured Rhodospirillaceae bacterium | reverse complement strand
TCTTCCATAACCGCAGTATAGCGCGAAGATTTAGGATTGTCTACATCTACCTGCTGACGCAGGTAGTGTTACGTTCGAACCATAAAGAAAAACTCCGCAACAGCGGAGTTTTTTCTTTGTAAATTTATCCAGATTAAAAATCCAAAGCTTTACGATAAGTTTCTACCACCACTTCCTGTTCGTCACGGTCGGCGGCATTCATTTTGCGTAATTTTAAGATAGTGCGCATAGCTTTAACATCAAAGCCGGCACTTTTTGCTTCGGCAAAAATATCACGTATATCGCTTTGTAATTCTCTTTTTTCTTCTTCCAAACGTTCAATTCTTTCAATTAAAGAACGCAGTCTGTCAGCGGCAACGCCACCGACTTCTACTTCAACCTGTTTCTCATCGGCCATTGTTTTTCTCCTTAAAATAAAAAATGTTTATGCTATTGTAGCAGACTAAATTATTTTTTACAAGCAATAAATTTTTAAAAAGAACACTTGTAAATAATCTCTTGTTAATTTATAAATTGTATATATTTATGCAATAATGAATTTAAATAGGATAAAAAATATGCCAACAGATACACATACAAAAATTTTAGCTACTATAGGTCCGTCAAGTGCAACTCCGAAAATGATTGAAAAATTGGTAAAATCGGGAGTTGATGCTTTTCGTTTCAATTTCAGTCACGGAACACACGAGGAACATGCCGAGCGTTTACAAACCGTGCGTAAACTTTCCGAAAAATACGGTTGCCATTTGACGGTGGTTGCCGATTTGCAAGGTCCTAAACTCAGGGTCGGAACTTTCAAAGCGGATAAGGTTATGTTACAAAAAGGGCAGATTTTTGTATTGGATATGAAAAATGAAGCCGGTGATGAAACCCGTGTGCAATTGCCGCATAAAGAGATTTTCGATGCCTTGAAAATCGGCGATAAATTGCTTTTGAACGACGGTAATATAGAGTTGGAAGTTTTGGAAAATAAAAACTATGTAGCTAAAACCAAAGTTAATGTCGGCGGATATCTATCGGCTCATAAAGGTGTTAATCTGCCAAATGTAAAATTGCCGATTAACGCAATTACCGAAAAAGATAAAAAAGATTTGAAATTTGCGCTGGAGCAGGGCGTTGATTGGGTGTGTCTGTCGTTTGTACAAAGTGTTGCCGATGTGCGGATGGCTCGCAAACTTATCGGCGATAAAGCGTGGATTATATCAAAGTTAGAAAAACCGAGTGCGGTTGATGAACTTGAGGATATAGTTAAAGAATCTGACGGTATTATGGTTGCACGTGGTGATTTAGGTGTCGAATGCCCGATTCAAACTGTGCCAGTGTTACAAAAACGCATTGTTAAAACTTGTCGTAAATATGCTCGTCCGGTGATTGTGGCAACACAAATGTTAGAGTCGATGATTAATAATCCGACACCGACCAGAGCCGAAGTTTCCGATGTGGCAAATGCCGTATTTGATGGTGCTGATGCGGTGATGCTTTCGGCAGAAACCGCGGCCGGTAATTATCCGGCTGAAACCGTGCAGATGATGCATCAGATAATTAATCAGGTAGAAAATGACTCTACTTATTATTCACGTGTACAGTATGATAAGGACTTATCCGATTGCGATGATATGGCAGATGCCATTACTTTTGCCGCTTGTGAAATGCTTGAGGTTATCCCGCATATGGCAGGGGTGGTAACGTACAGTGCCAGCGGATTTACTACCTTATCTATGGCTCGTGAACGTCCGAGCCGTCCGATTTTGGCGATTACCCTTAATGAAATCGTAGCACGTCGCCTAGGTTTATTGTGGGGCGTAAAGGCCTTTGTAAATCCGGAAGTGTTCAAAAATTTCACCGGATTGGAAGAAACGGCGCAAGCGGTTGCCAAGAAGGCCAAAATCGGTAAAAAAGGCGAATATTTGGTGATTACCGCCGGATACCCGATAGGCGTTAAAGGTATGACTAACCTGATATACACAACACAATTATAAAGAATAAAAAAATATAAATTAAATCAAAAATAGATATTGCAATTTAATTTTTTTATGTTATATTCGCAAGCAGATGCGGATGTTTGTTCGTATTTAGAGTCAGAAAAAGAGACTCGGGGAAATTAACAATCCCTAACACATAAAGATACCTTATGGGTATCGCCCCGTCCAGAATAGGGCGGATTATCTCTGACTATGGTCGGGGTGCTTCAGATGTATGTCCAAGGTTCGCCTAAAGATCTGAAGCTCATTTATGTGTATGAGTTGTTAACTCCCCGACCGCTTTTGCGGTCTTTTTTATATGTCATTTTTTTAGAAAGGTCGATTATGGTCAAAACGGGGTGTATTTTTACTCAAGAAATTTCAGTTACTTATAAGAAAGACACTACCAAAATAATGTCTTATATGGACTATATAATAAGTGAAAATCTGCAATATTTGAGCGTTATGCAAAAATTGCGGATTATAAATGAAATTGTCAGCGAGGCAAAAACAAACTTTACTTTTGATGAAATCATAAATCACCTTCCTCATAAAAACGGCAGTGTGGACATAGATGAAACACGCCTTTCTTGAACCATTTCAGGCGTGTTCAAATTCTCGGTTTCAGGCTGTGTATTAAATTTTATACAGCCTGAAATCAAATCAATAAAAAACTCCGCATAATTGCGGAGTCTTCTTTTATCAATTTACGTTAAGTTATTCTATAACATAGATAGGAATTTCTTTAGGGTCTGTTGTCACCGGTGCTTCAACCGTGTTTATGGTTTGCACTTCGTATGTGGTGGTAGGTACAGGCATAGATACAGGATATGACATCGTATCGTAGACAGGAGCTCCGTTCTTATAGTCATAAGTGCCCTTATATCCGGTAACGGTAACCGTTAAGTCGCTGAAGAGACAGCCCCACGGAAAACATAAAAATCCTTTACCTGATGTTGTATATTGCGGAGATAATATAATATCGGCATGTGATGATACGATGGCATCATAGATAGCACCTCTGGTACATTCATCACTGGCAAAGTTCCCTTTATCCGTTTCTAATTTTACGTTGAAAGCTTGCTTTGACGGGGTGCTAATCGGAATACCGAAAAAGTTTTTGCATCTGGCCGAACCTTGTATTTTTTCGCCCGGAATAATAGAAACTTCCAAAGGTTTGGCTCTCAATGATAATCCTTCAACATTCAAACTTTGGCTTCCTTGATGGGTTGCCGTACACGCTGTAATGCATAAACAAGCAAGTGCACTAAAAATTTTTTTCATAGTTTAAACTCCTTTGCATACTACAATATGATACTATGCTATATTACTTTCATTAAGAAATACTTAAAAAACGAATACTCATAAATCAGAAGCCTCTACTATTGAAAGTAAAGGCTTCCGATTTATATTGTTCGTGATAAAAGATCTTAATTTTCAGGTCTGGCTTCTTCTTGTTTAGCTTCTTCATTTTCTTGGGAAAAAGCGTTTTTATCCAATATAACATATTCGATATAATCAGGTGAAGCATAGATGACTTCAAAATTAACACCTCTTATTTGGATGATTCTCTCTTTCAGAGGGGCAAATTTACGTTGATCTTCTTCAGGATCATCACTGCTCGA
>OMQI01000078.1 GCA_900313185.1 uncultured Rhodospirillaceae bacterium | reverse complement strand
GCTATAATATCGAAAGTATCAGACAACTCTTGCAACGTTTATCGGGGCGTGAATTGTTCTCGTCTGAAATATATTTCTTGTCGCAGTTACCGGCTAAAGTCAATAATACCGAAGTATTATTGGTAATAGTGATAACTTTGATATTGTCGTTTTTAGCTACGATATATCCGGCGTATCGTGCTTCAAAGTATAATCCAGCGGAGGCGTTGCGCTATGAATAGAAGAAGCTCGACATTAACTTTGAAAAATATAAGCAAGAATTTTATACAAGGCAACGAGCAGTTGCACGTGTTGAAAAATGTCAATCTTGAAATTAAACAAAAGGAAATCGTAGCTTTAATCGGTCCGTCGGGATCAGGGAAGTCAACGTTGTTGCAGATTGCCGGGCTGTTGGATGATCCGAGTGGCGGTGAAATTTATTTGAACGGGACACTTTGTTCCGGGGCAAGTGATAAATTAAAAACTGAGTTGCGTCGTGATTATTTGGGTTTTGTTTATCAATACCATAATTTGCTGCCGGATTTCGATGCGATTGAAAATGTTATTTTACCGCAGCTTATAGCCGGTGTTAAATATAAAGAAGCGGCGGATAAAGCAAAATGGTTATTGCACCGATTGGGACTCGATGAAAGGGAAAATCACCGTCCGGCGGAACTTTCGGGCGGAGAACAGCAAAGAGTTGCGATTGCCCGTGCATTGGCAAATACTCCTAAACTGCTTTTGGCCGACGAGCCTACCGGTAATTTGGATCCGAATACATCGGAAAATGTGTTTTCTATTTTAATGGAAGTGGTGAGAGAAACCGGATTATCAGCATTAGTAGCAACCCACAACATTGATTTGGCGCATAGAATGGATAGGGAAGTGCAATTAAAAGACGGAAAGTTGATTGATGCCAGAGCATCTAAATTTATTTCCAACGGTGAAAATTTTTATTAATCTCGGTTTTAATTATAACTTTTTTTTAATAAAAATATGTTGCTATATATGCAATAAAAATGAAGACAGGAAAAAGAGACGATAATGGGAATTTGGTCATATATTGTGAACAAAAGTAAAAGTTCGGCGGTTATTGTAGGTTTAATGTTGCTGTGTGCCTATTTTTCGTATTTTGCTATACGTGGTGATAGAGGGTTGTTTAAATATATGTATTTACAAGAAAAAGTTGCTGAGGCTGAAAAGCTTAATAATAATTATAATCGCAAAAAGGATGAACTGGAACAGAAAGTTAAATTACTGTCTTCCAACAGTTTGGATTTAGATTTGCTCGATGAAAGAGCCAGAGCTGTTTTGAATGTTATCGGAGATAATGAGTTTATCATTATTGATGATGAAGACGAATCCGACGAAGAATTGAACTGAAATTTATTCTCATTTTTATCAATATGATGTTTCGATATAAAAATATATTGAAAGCTAATATTTTTTTCATATTTTATCGATACAATATTATGCGGAAAAAGGAAAAAAATGAAACATCTTTGCTGGATAATTTTTGCTGTATGGAGCTGTATATTTACGGCATATCCATGTTTGGCGCAAAATAATTTGCAGAGTACCGATAATACAACAATAGAGCTATTTCATAACGGAAAAAATGAAGTATTGGCAAAATTTACGCTTAAACCGGATTGGCATATTTATTGGAGCAATCCCGGAGAAATCGGGTTGCCTACTGTGGTTAAAGCGCAGAATTCGGATATCGTTGTAATAAATCAATCAGTGCCGCAAATTCGCAATATTTACGAAGTTATGAGCGAATATGTGTATGAAAACACAGCTTATTTTGAATTGAAGCTGGATAATTTGCAACAAGCGGAAATTTCTTTCGATTTTGTGGAATGTAATGAAGTTTGCAAGCCGGAAAAACTTATTTTTAATATGGCAGAACTTCCGGCAGCCGATGATAAATTGTGGCAAGAAATAAAGAATATTGCAACGGCAACGTTTCCGCAAAAAATTGAGCTTATAGGTTCGCCGGAGCAAAATGAAATTGAGTTGGATACCTCGGCCGAAGATGTGAAGTTTATCCCGACCTCTCAAGATGTTATAGATGATGAAACTGTGGAAATAAGCCAAGATAAAAATAATGTTAAAGTAAAATGGAAACCATTAGAAACCAAACAATTGAAGCAGGCTTTAATTGTGGCAGATGATAAAGCATATCTTGCCGATATTAATTACAGGCAAGATTATTTAGCCATAATTTATGTGATAGTGTTGGCGTTTCTGGGAGGTATAATTCTAAATGCCATGCCTTGCGTGTTTCCGATTTTGAGTTTGAAAATCTTTACTTTAATAAAGCAGCGGAAAAGGAACAAAGTGCAGGCAAGAATCAATGCGTTACTGTATACTTTGGGTGTGTTGACATCTTTTTTGCTTTTGACAATTTGCCTAATCGGATTGAAAAACAGCGGTGAAGCTGTGGGGTGGGGGTTTCAACTGCAATCCAATTGGTTCGTTGGGACACTGGCAGCGGTGTTCTTGATTTTGTTTTTGTATATGATGGAGTGGATAAGATTTCCCAATTTTGCCAATCGTTTTATCCATAAGGCTGCCGGATTTAACGATTTTACCACCGGATTTTTTGCTGTATTGGTAGCAAGTCCTTGCACCGGACCGTTTATGGGAGCCGCCATCGGATATGCGTTTATGCGCTCCAATGTAGAGGTTTTTGCGGTATTTACGGCTTTGGCATTGGGTTATGCTTTACCATATGCATTGATTGAAATGTATCCGCAAGCCTTAAGTCGTATGTTGCCAAGGCCGGGGAAGTGGATGCGCAACGTCAAAGTTATTTTATCAATACCTGTTCTATTGACGGCTGTATGGTTAGGTAGTGTTTGGTACTCGCAGGTGACGGATTCATATCTGATTACGGATAATGATAAAAATACGGAGTTAAATTGGCAGCCGTTTGAACCGGAAAAAATTGCCGAGCTGAATGAAAAAAATGAGAATATTTTTATCGACTTTACAGCCGATTGGTGTCTTACCTGTAAATTTAATGAGAAAATTTTGATTAATACAACACGGTTCAGAAATTTTGTAAAACAAAATAAGGTTCACTTGTTTGTAGCTGATTTAACCGAGAATAATGAAGCATATCATCAAGCATTGTCGGAGTATGGGCGTGACGGTATTCCGGTGTATATATACTACAGTGGCGGGAAATATAAAATATTACCGCTGTTTTTCCGTATAAGTGATATGGAAAAATAAAAAAGGGGAAAATTATTTCCCCTTTCAGATTAGTCAGCGACATATTGGCAATTACGGATAATATAATCCATTTCTTCCCAAGAATTAGGTCTGTCGACTGCGTAAAAATCGTATCCTTCTTCTTCCGGTATAACAAATGCGTCTAATATATTATAGTAATCTTGCTTTTGTTTTTCATCCCAAAGGCAATTATATTTAAACTCAACATCCTTTACCGGTGGAGCCTTGGCTAATACTTCAGGTCTTATTTTCGATGTATCCGGTTTCGGTTGCCATAAGGTAAAATTGAAGTGGCATTTATCTTCTTCCATACCGACAATTTCACGGGTTACTTTAGAATCCAAAATTTCTTCGACTTTTTTAATCGGTTGGCAATCGAGCAAGTTGGCACGTACTTCTGATGTGTGATCAATTTTATCACGCAAAATATTGCATATATCCGGATTACTCATTATATCCATAGCTTTTTGATAATAAGGGTTTGAATTTATGCGAATTTCATCATAACGAGGCGAAAATTTATTCACTTGATAGTTGCTTAAAGAATCCGCATATTCTTGAGCTTGTTCGGTAGTTAAGGCACAATCTTGAGTGATGTGCACTGCCGTATTGGTAAAACCCTCAACCTTGAGAATGCATTTGTCATCTTTCATTCCCAGAACATCGTAAACGGTTTTAACGTTTATTTTTTTATACGACGCAGTTTTTTCACCGTGATACGGCTTGCAATAATATAAACTGCGCAAAAAGTCATCGGTAAGTTGCAACGGCGATAAATCAACCGACATATCAAGTATTTGAGCTTTAGACGGTGTCGGCAAGCAAATTGCCGATGCAACCATTGCAATTTTAATCAGGTTCTTTAATTCTTTCAATGTTAGCTCCTACTGCTTTAAATTTTTCTTCCAAATGTTCGTAACCGCGGTCTAAGTGATACACGCGGTTGACAATAGTTTCACCTTCGGCGACTAATCCCGCCAAAATAAGTGCAAATGAAGCACGTAAATCCGTAGACATAACCGGAGCGGCCGATAATTTTTCAACTCCGCGCACGATTGCCGAAGCGTGTCCGTGGACATTTATATTTGCTCCCATACGCATCAATTCCGGAACGTGCATAAAACGATTCTCCCAAATACTTTCGGTGACCATCGCAGCTCCGCTCGCAATGCACATAAGCGCCATAAACTGCGCTTGTAAGTCAGTCGGGAATCCCGGATAATAATCGGTATAAATATCTTGACCTTGCAAAACAGCATTTTGTGCATCAACAATTATGCTGTTTGGTGTTGTTTCTACCTTAACGCCGGTTTTGCGCAAAATATCCAACGGGGTTTGCAGAAAATCGGCATCGGCATTAATAAGTTCCAGACGACCTTTAGTCATAGCAGCCGCTACGGCATACGATCCGGCTTCTATTCTGTCATTAACAATATAATGGGTTGCTCCGTGCAATTTTTCAACACCGTGTATGGTAAGAGTAGAAGTGTTAATGCCCTCAATTACAGCTCCCATATCGGTCAGCAAGTTGATTAAGTCGGCAATTTCCGGCTCTTTGGCGGCATTTTCAATAATCGTGGTACCTTCAGCCAAAGCAGCAGCCATCAAGATATTACAGGTTGCTCCAACCGATGCGGAGTGGAACGATACACGAGCGCCACGCAAACGACCGTCAATATCGGCAACCACATAACCGTTTTTAATTTCTATCTTAGCTCCCATCTGTTCCAATGAACTCAAGTGAATGTCCATCGGACGGGCGCCAATAGCACATCCTCCCGGAAGCGATAATTCAACGTGTCCGTATTTGGCTAAAAGCGGGCCTAATACATAGTATGAAGCACGCATTTTTCGCACATAATCATAAGGAGCAATTAAACTGGTCGGTTTTGGAGTATGATAAGTTATAGAATTGGTCAAGTGGCCGTTGTAATCTTCCTGTTTTTCTTCAATTTGCGTACCAAGTTGCAACAATAGGGCATTTAATGACTTAATATCAGATAAAAACGGAAGATTTTTAATGGTAACAGGTTCATCGGTTAATAAGCTGGCACATATAATAGGCAAAGCGGCATTTTTTGCACCGCTGATATAAATTTTTCCGAACAACGGATTACCGCCGATAATTTTAATCTTGTCCACGATGCTTCTCCTTTTCTTGCTTTATTTTTTCCAACTCCTGCTGTTGCTTTTTGCGTCTGGCAAGATTCTTTTGCAGGGCTTTGGCTTCTTTTTCAAAGCGAATCTGTTTTGCTGATTTTTGCTCTGCCATAAATACACATCCTTAAAAGAAATATTTATCAACAAAGTAAGTATACAAAATACCGCTGATAATACAAGATTGTAAATATTTTTAATCACAGAATTGTTAAATAAAGGAAGAAAATATATAAGTGTTGCTAGGTAAATAAAAAAAATTAAAAAAAATAAAAAAAAGTTCTTGCATTTTATTTTTAATGTGCTATTAAATAACACGTTCGCAGTTGATGCGGGTATAGCTCAGGGGTAGAGCGCAACCTTGCCAAGGTTGATGTCGTGGGTCCGAATCCCATTGCCCGCTCCAAT
>OMQI01000129.1 GCA_900313185.1 uncultured Rhodospirillaceae bacterium | reverse complement strand
TTTTTATTATTTACTTAGAAAATTAAAATATTCGCTCTCTTCATGTTCGAAGAATAAGTTCAATCGGATGCGAAATAAAATCCGAAGAAACTGCACTCTCAATCACTATTGGGAGTTTATATTTTGATTATCCGTAAGCCAATGAAAAAGTCTTAAGTTTTCGCTTTGCACCGTTTTTGGCACTTGTAAAAAACTACTTTTTCCATAAGAATTCGGATAATGATTGAACAAATATAATATTTTTATACATCACTAAGTTAACACATATTTAACCGTATTGCAAGCAAAAAATTGACATTTTTATTTTTTTTGGCAATTTTTTTGATTCTGCAGAGATACCGGCTCGGAGGCCGGTATGACAGGATAGTATGATTCTGCAGAGATACCGGCTCGGAGAGGGTATGAAAGGATAGTATGATTCGGCAGAGATACCGGACTAAATCCGGTATGACGGGATAATGGTTTATATTTCAATAAATCAGGTGCAAAAGATGATATCACGGTTGATTATTTGTAAAGAGCCGTTATCATAAACACTATGTTGGATTCGTTGCAAGAAAAAAAAGAATATACCGTCAGCGAAGTTTCATTTGCCATTAAGCAAATGGTAGAGACTTCGTTTGCTCATGTTCGGGTGAAAGGGGAAATTTTCGGGGCTAAACGTGCCGATTCAGGACATTGGTATTTGTCTCTGAAAGATGAAAATTCTTTACTTTCTGCTGTTTGTTGGCGTGGAGTTGCTAATTCGTTGCCGGTTAAAATAGAAGATGGCGTTGAGGTTATTGCAACCGGAAAAATCACCACCTATAACAGCCGTTCTTCGTATCAGTTGGTTATTGAAAACTTGGAAATCGCCGGACAGGGGGCACTTCTCAAATTGTTGGAAGAGCGCAAGCAACAATTTTTGAAAGAAGGCTTGTTTGACAGCGCACATAAAAAGAAAATCCCTTATTTGCCACAGACAATCGGGGTGGTTACCAGTCCGACCGGAGCGGTTATCCGTGATATTATTCATCGAATCCGAGATCGTTTTCCGTGTCGGATAATCGTATGGCCAACTTTGGTACAAGGTGAGGGGGCTGCCGAAAAAATAGCCGCCGCCATCAAAGGATTTAATGCTTTACCGAAAGAATCGGCTAATCGTCCGGACGTACTGATTGTAGCACGTGGAGGCGGTAGTTTGGAAGATTTGTGGCCGTTTAACGAAGAAGCTGTGGTGCGTGCGGTTTATGATTCGGAAATTCCGCTGATTTCGGCTGTCGGACACGAAACCGATACGATGCTGATTGATTATGCCGCAGATGTGCGGGCGCCGACTCCGACCGGAGCTGCCGAATTTGCAGTGCCGGTAAAAAGCGAGATATACAACAATTTGCTCACCACCGATTTGAGGATGAAAAACGCCGTTTTACGTTATTTGAATGAATATAAGCAGTATCTTGAGGGATTAGCACGAGGTATTCCGTCGCTTTCACAAATAGTGCTGGAAAATCAGCAAAAAATTGATGACCGCAGTGAGCGTTTGAAACTCGCATTTGCCAATTTGCTGAAAGATAAAGATAATTATCTGAAATTGACGAATTTGAAACCTTTTTATATTAAAAACATTATAGAAGCGAAAACGGAAAATTTGAAAAATTTGGCGCTGAGGTTGGAATCGGTTTCGGTTGATTCGGTGTTGAAAAGAGGGTTTGCGTGGGTTTCGGATGATAAATTCCAAACCATATATGACACCAATAGTGCCAAGAGTTCGCATCTTTTACATATTCGCTTTTCCGATGGTATTGTTAAAGCTAAAGTGGCGGAGAGAAATTGTGCGGTTCAAGGCGATTTGTTTGATAATTTGTAGTTTGCTAGCGGCGCCGAAAGCTGAAGCAGTAGAAATTTGCGGCGAGTTAAAGCAGGGCGAGTTAATTTTGGTTAAAGATGCCAGTGCTAAAAAAATAATTGTTTCCGATAATTTGAAAGAGCGTGAATATAAGGTTTATGAAGATGGTACGGTTTTGGTTGCCTTACCTCGTAATGCCCCGAAAAAAATAGAGTTGCGCTCATATCCTTATACCGATGCCGCAACTTTTTATGAATTGCAAATCGAACCGGCAAAATGGGATATTCAAAGAGTAAACGGGGTGGCTCAACATAAAGTCACACCTGATAAAAGCCATCAAAAGGAAATAAATCGTGAATTAAATGATGTTAATAAGGCACTTTCGGTGTGTTCTGCCGATGATTATTGGAGGAAAGGTTTTATTTTGCCTGTTGAGGGGAAAATAAGCGGACATTTCGGTAATCAGCGCATATTTAACGGAGTGCCGAAAAATCCGCACAGCGGAACGGATATTGCCGCACCGCTCGGAACTGAAATTAAGGCTTCCGGTGATGGTAAAGTGGTATTGAGCGGTAAAGATTATTTTTATACCGGTAATATGGTGATTATTGACCACGGTGCGGGACTTCATACCATATATGCACATTTGCAAAAAGCAGTTGTTAAATCCGGTGATTTGGTAAAAAAAGGTGAAGTTATAGGATATGTCGGACAAACAGGAAGAGCAGTCGGTGCTCATTTGCATTGGGGGGCATCTCTGAATGGTGTGCGTTTTCGTCCGCATTCTTTATTAAATATTAACGATAAAAGATGTAAAAAGTTCAGCGGAACTTATATGGGGGAATAAATGACAGAAATGCAAATTATATGGTTGTCGCTGTTACAGGGAATTACCGAATTTTTACCGGTCAGTTCGTCCGGCCATCTGATTTTATTTTCCAAATTTACCGAGTTTCCCGATCAAGGTGCGGCAATGGATATTGCTTTGCATATAGGCTCCATTCTTGCGGTAATCATTTATTTTGCTCCGACATTGTGGGAAATATTGAAAGGGCTGATTAAAACTAAATTTCTTCCGAATATGAAAGTTGAAGGAGTGCAATTGTTCTATTTGTTGGCGGTGGCAACATTGCCGGTTTTGATTTGCGGTGCGGCGCTTAAATTTTTTGGAACTGATTGGCTCAGAAGTACAAAATTAATAGGTTGGAATATTTTAATATATGCTCTTATTTTGTGGCTGATGGATACTTGGGCGGTGACGGCACGTAAAATCCGCAATTTGGAATTTAAGGACGCAATATTCATAGGTTTAGCACAATGTTTGGCTCTGTTGCCGGGGACAAGTCGTTCCGGTGTAACCATTACAATGTGCCGTTTTCTAGGTATGGAACGGAGAGAAGCTGCAAAATTTTCAATGTTGTTGGCAATACCGGCGATTTTGGCGGCCGGCTTATTGGCAGGTATTGAGTTGTGGAAAGAGGGAAATATGCAACAAATAAGCGTTGCTTTGGATGCGGTGGGTTATTCGTTTATTTTCTCAATGGGTGCAATATTTATATTAATGCAATGGTTGAAGAAATGGAGTTTTCTGCCTTTCGTAATTTATCGGGTGACTCTGGGAACAATGCTGTTGTTGGATGCTTACGGGGTATATGATATTACAAATTTGTTTAACAGATAATATCTAAGAATATAGCAAAAAAACTCCTCATAGAGAGGAGTTTTTTTATTGGTGCCCTAGAGAAGACAGACCTTCGTTTTTGCAAAACTTGGCCGCACAGGCGCACATTGCCTGACGGCAACCGGCATACCCCCGTA
>OMQI01000012.1 GCA_900313185.1 uncultured Rhodospirillaceae bacterium | reverse complement strand
TCTTGTTTTACCTGACGCAAAAACTGTATCGGACTAGTACTCATTTGTAACCCTTATTCAAAATTTCATTATATGCCGTAACCTTTATCGCCACGAACGTTACCGGCATAATAAATGCCGTTTTGCCATAATGTCAAGCTTTTATTTATCTATGTTCAGTATTTTTTATTAAAATCCGCCATGTGTTTCTTTGGCATACTTAGCATAGTCATCAAAGAACTCTTTTAAGCTTTCCTGTACCTTTCGATTGACAGTGTCTGCCGGAAATTCGCCTTTTTTATTCTCCTTACCTGCCGACTTGCCGGTCAAAATTTCAATACCGTCATCAACAGTATCTATGGCATAAATAGTGAATTTACCCTCTTCTACCGCTTGTACCACATCGGCACGCAACATTAAATTACCCACATTGGTGCGAGGAATGATGACGCCTTGCTTACCGGTTAACCCACCATGATTACAAACATCAAAGAAGCCTTCTATTTTTTCATTTACACCGCCTATCGGTTGGATTTCGCCAAACTGATTAATGGAACCGGTAACCGCAATATTCTGTTTTATCGGTAATCCGGTAATAGCAGAAATCAGGCAATAATATTCGGTGGAAGATGCGCTGTCACCATCAACCCCGCCGTATGATTGTTCAAACACTATAGAGGCAGATAATGAAAGCGGAGTGTGTTTGGCAAAGCGATTTGCAATCAGTGACTTTAATATTAAAACACCTTTGGTATGAATAGGTCCGCTCATTTCAATTTCACGTTCAATATCCACAAAATCACCTTTACCTACACGAACCTGTGCGGTTATGCGTGCCGGTTTACCAAACGAATAATTGGAGAAATCGTATACCACCAAACCATTGATTTGTCCGACTCTTTCGCCTTTGACATCCATTAAAATCGTGCCTTTATCAATTTCTTCCAACATGTGTTTTTTCACTCTGTCAGAACGATAAATCTGCGCCTCAATAGCCTGATCTATATGATTTTTACCGATTTGTTTGGAATTGGATTTGCGAGCCCAATAATCGGCTTCACGTAATAAATCGCCAATGGAAGAAATATGCGCTGTCAATTTATCAGCATCATCTGCCAAGCGTGAAGCGTGTTCGATTATTCTGGCCACTGCCTGACGATTGAGTGAACGCAAACCTTTTTTATTGGAAAGAGAACCTATAAGCTTTGCATACTCAATTTCATTGTAATCGGTTCTATCCATAATGATGCCGAAATCAGCTTCTACTTTGAAGAAATCCCTGAAATCAGGATCACGTTCACACAGCAAATCATAAATTTCAAAATCACCGGTTAAAACTATTTTGACATCCAACGGAATCGGCTCCGGATCGAGTGAAATGGTGGTGAAACTGGTTTCTTCGCTCGGAGCTTCAATCTTTACACGTTTAGAGGCAATCGCCCGCTTCAATGAATCCCACGCAAAAGGCTGTTCCAAAACTTTACGGGCATCAAGCAACAAAAATCCCCCGTTTGCACAATGCAAGGCACCGGCTTTAATAAGCGTAAAGTCAGTAAGCAATGCACCATATTGCTGAATACGTTCAACCTTACCCACCAAATTTCCCTGTGTCGGATGGTCTAAGGTGATTATAGGCGCTCCCGCTCCCGGAGTATTTTTGACAATTACGTTAACTTTCAGCTTGTCAAACTTATCATCTTCAGGTTGCTTCATTTTGCTGAGCAAAACCTGCAACGGATCATCTTCTCCTCCGGCAGGCGGCATTGTTTTTTCTTTGTCTTCAGGAACGAATTCATCTACATTATCCAAAATATGATTTTGCACCGATTTCAAAAACTTAACTGCCGAAGACATACCTTTATATTTTTTACGCAACTCGTCTATCGGCTCTTTCACTGCCATCTTGACAAACTTTTCACGTAAGGCGCTTACTTCGTTCTTTTGTTTTTCTTCCCAATGCGGTAAATCCTGAGTGGCATTTTCGATTTCTTCCTGCATTGCATTCAAATCATCCATAATCAGTTTTTTCTCTTCTTCCGGAAGCTGATCAAACGAATCCGGATTAAGCACCTCACCGTCTTTCATCGGGGCAACTACCAACCCCATTTGCATGTGCAAAAGTGAAACTCGCTTACCCTTGGCTTTCTTTTGTAAAATATTGATATATTCGTCTTTTTTTGATTTATATTTTTGACGTATAATCCCGAGCGCTGCTTTATATTCTTCCGACTCAATAATCGCCGGTAATGATGTAGAAAGATTTTCTATTAAATCATCAACGTCTTTGGCAAACGCACAGGCTTTACCGGCCGGAAAACGTACCGCCAACGGTTTATAAGGCTCTTCAAAATTATATACGTATGCCCAGTCATCAGGCGTTTTACGAGTCTTGGCTTCTTTTTCCAAAATTCTTTTCACCAAGCTCATTTTACCGGTTCCTTCCGGTCCTAAACAGAACAAATTATATCCTCGAGAACGAATATGGATACCGAGCTCAACCGCACTTATGGCCCTATCCTGCCCCAAAGCCGACAAACGCTCTTCCAAATCGGCGGTTGTCTTAAAATCGAATTTGCTGGGATCACACTTACGATAAAGTTGGTTAGAAGTTAATTTTGTAATAGCCATTTTAAAAATATCCTATATTATTGTATTTGTTTGGGGTCAATATATACATTAAAATGCTAATATAGAGTAAATGAACGAAAAATATTTTGAATATTCATTACTACTTGTTTGCGGATTATCAGCCTTGATACCGCTGGTTTGGCTGTATTTAAATATAAAGCTCAAACACCTGCAAAAACTCTCCCGAATCCGTGTTATGAGAAGGCAACAAAAGAATGTAAACGCACTTTTTCTGTCCTCGGAGATTTTAAACAATTGTTGTAAAAAACTTTTTTTCAGTTCGGATAAAAAAGCCGGCATTGCATTATCGGCATTAATCGGAGGAAGAACGCAAAAAGCTGTTGACTATTTCAAAGATACGCAACCGCAATTAGCATTGCTTTTGGAAGCTCATCAGAACACTCCGATTGCCTACAACAAAATCTTAAAACAAAAAACTTTATGGCTGAAAAATCCTCAATACTGCGTATATTTACCTGTTTTAGCCCATCTTTTATTTGATAAAAAAACTATGCATTCGGCCATAGCTAAGATAAATCCGCTTAAATTAAGCAAATGTAACGCTGCTTACTATAATTACTGCGTTGCCTTTGCCTATCTCTATGATGGTGACATGCTGTCTGCTTCACAAAAAGCCTCTGCCGCACTTGATTATTTTCGCAAGAAAAAATATTCTTATGAAGGCGCAAAATGTTATTTGGCGCTTGGCGAAATATATCGTTTGAGCTGTGTTAACGATGTGGCGCAAACAATGATTGAAGCAGCTATTAAAATTAATCAAGAACAGAAAATGCCCCAATATTTATCGCAATCAATGGCGGCACTGGGGATGCTGATGCTGTTTGAAAATCGCCATGAAGAGGCCGAAGAAAATTTCAATAAAGCTTTGCTGTCGGCACAAACCGATGACTTATGTGCTGATATAGGTAACCAAAAAGCTCTGCTTTATATAGCACAAAACAAACTCAAAACGGCAAAGTCAGAAATTTCGAAAGCATTACCTGTTTTTATTGCTTCAAAAAATAAACACGGGCAGGCTTTTTCTCAACAACTTTTAGCGCAAATTTATTTCAATAAAAAGCAATATACACAAGCTTTTCAATTTGCAAATATCGCCAAAGAAATTTACGAAAAAAACAATAATTTCTCGGCCGTATTGGAATGTATGTATTTATGCGCCGATGCCTTATTTAAACAAAACAAACTGAAAAAGTCCGAAGAAATTTTGCGAAAAATGCTCACAATCTCCGAAAAACAAAAACATAATTTTCATATTGCCAATACTTACAGTTTATTAGGATTAATTTATTTGCGAAAAAAAGATTTACAACGTGCTAAAGTTTTATTGCAACAATCATTGCATTTGGAACAAAGACACAAAAGATGTGAAGGATTGGTATCCGATTACGCAAATTTAGCTACAATTGATATATTATCAGGTAACCATGACAGTGCAAAAGACAATTTACAAACCGCACTGGAATATGCAAAGCAAACCGGTAATGAGGAATTAACCGAATTGATAAAAAAGAAGTTTAATGATTTTACTTAAACTCTTTACATTTGCGAACCAATTGTATACATTATGACAAACATTGTTTTTGAGTATAAGATGAAATGTTAGGTTTTTACACAACAAAACATATATTGGAATGGAAAATCCCCAATCAAGATGACTACAACGGTGCTGTAGATTTCGTTCATTCCAGATATACTCATTTGCATAATATGGTAATTGAACAGTTCGGTCCTAACGGTTGGTATGTAATCGGTTTGTTTGCCCTTTTATTAGCAATAATAATGGTTATATACATAAAATCGATTATTGATACATTCAAAGCCGGAAACGAGGAATTATCCGGAGAGAATCCGGAACCTGACGGCTTGTTTTATACAATAGAGGAAAATCCGATTAATTCCATTGCCAACGATAATGATGATGAAATTATAGAAGAAGATGAGACGCAAAGCTATCAAAAATCTTTGCGTTCATCAGCCGAAGAATTGGATAAAGAGCTTTCCCTTAATTTGCTACGAGCTTCGCAAGACAACATTGATGAAAAAGAACGAGAAGAACTATCTTCCAATATCAGAAAAAGAATGAAAATTCACTCTGATGTCGAAAATTCCAGATTAAAAGAACTTAAGTTATACATAAAAAACAAACCGCAAGGAGAAAATTCTCCGGCTCCGAAAACTGTGACAGAAAAAGAAAATCTGATAACCGTTATTATCAATCTTTTGGGACGGGGGGTGAGTGTCCCTAAAATTAATCAATCACTCTATTTTTACTATAAAAACGATTATGAGCTTAATGACATAATACACACGGTTCAAAGCGTTTGCAATTTTATCGGTCTTTGTAATGCCGGTAAGTTCGATTATTTGCCGCAACGGCAAATGTTACCGGAAAATGATGCGGCTATATATGCTTGGGCAAACGGCGACAGTTCCTTAGCGTTAATTTTGTTGCAATCGTTTTTAAATCAATTAATGGAACAATCCCAGGAAGAAAGCGGTATAATCAAAGATATGACTTATGCACTTGCTTCTAACTGCTCTTGTATCATGGGTGATATTTCAAAATTAAAAGATATAGATTTAGCGCATAATTCGTTTGAATTGGCAACTGAATTATCACCTAAAAACGTTATTGCTTGGAGCCGTCTCGGAGATATTTATATGTTAGAGGGAGCTCTTGAAAAAGCTATGATATCCTATCAAAACGTCATTGATATAGCCGATACGTACCTGTATGCGGCAGAGCTGGCACACGCCAAGCAACAACTGGCTTTATATTATCAAAAGCAGGAAGTATTTACCAAAGCCAACCAGCTTCAAAATGAAAGCAAGAAATATTATGAAGACACCGGTATTTACTCTGATTTAACCGAAAAAGAAATTTTGGCATATAATGCCATTTATGACGGTTGTTCTCAAAACTTGAGACAGTATATTTATAACCTGCTTAATACTTATCATTTTTAATCTTAGCTGTATATTTTTGATTAAATACGCTTGAAGAATGCTGATTTTCGTGTTAGTTTACATTCGTTAGTATTTTCAAATTCACTATTGTGCGGAGAATAAAATGAACAGAAAAGGATTACTGATAGCCGCAGGTTTGGCTTTTATATTTATCATAGCTGTTAAGTTTCAACTACTTCCTAAGTTTGATGGTAAAAAAGTGGCTGAGCAGGCTGAACAAATTGAAAGCACCTCTATTCTTCGGCACGATGACGGAGTTGAAAAAGATTATTTTTCCAATGGTAACGTCCGTAGTGAAACTCCTTATAAAAACGGTTTAAGAAATGGTATCGTTAAATATTATTATTCCGATGGAACTATAAAATCGGAATCCAATTATGTAAATGACAAGCTTGAAGGTGAAACCAAAACTTATTTTCGTGACGGCAGCCTTGAAAAAGTATTTACCTATTCAAACGATGCCCTTAACGGTCCGGCTAAATCGTATAATCCTGACGGCTATCTCGAAACCGAAACCACTTATCGTGACAATACCAGAGTTGGAAAAGAAACCGGTTATCATCCGAGTGGGAAGGTTCGCTATATTACCCAAATAAATGAAATGGGACAAATGCACGGAAAAGCAAGAGAGTTTTATGAAAACGGTCAGCTCAAATATGAAACATCGTTTATCAACGGCGAACCGGACGGTTTGGATTATACCTACTATGAAGATGGAAAATTGCAAGAAGTTACATCTTATAACAAAGGTATGCGTGAAGGAGAAGAAATAAAATATTATCCTGATGGTAAGATTTTTTCAAAAGTAACATATAAAAATGACAAGGCCGAAGGCAAGGCTGAAACATATTATCCGAATGGCAAAGTACAAGAAGAAGCCAATTTTGCAGATGGTTTACACGAAGGTATTTACAATATGTATAATGAAAAAGGGCAGCTTGTATCAAGCACGGAATATGTTCACGACATACCTAACGGAATGCAAACATTATATTATGAAAACGGAAATGTATATTCTAAATTGCCTTATAAAAATGGTGTTATAAGCGGCAAAGCTACAATGTATCACCAAAACGGTAAGAAAAAATCGGAAGCAACTTTTGTAAATAATTTAATGGATGGTCCGGAAACCCAATTTTATGAAAACGGACAACGTGAACACGTTTATACATACAAAAAAGGTGTGCTGAACGGTGATGCTATTGAATACTATCCGAATGGTAATATTAAAAGTAAAGTTGTATACAGAAACGGAAAAATCAGCAGTCCGATTACCGATTATGATGAAAAAGGACATAAATTGTTTGAAGCTAACTACGTTAATAATATGATTAACGGTCAAGCAACTTATTATCGTGACGGCGGACAGAAAATCGGAGAAATCATTCCTTACAAAAACGGTAAAATTTCCGGAAATATTATAACCAAAGATCAATACGGTAACACCGAGCAGGAAGTTGCATTTAAAGATGGTAAGTATCAAGGACAGGTTGCCGGATATTACCCTACGGGAGAAATGAAATATAAATTGGTCACTCCAACCGCCAACCTCAATGCCGATCAACTTTATTATGATGATGAAGGCAACCCGATAATGGAAAATCTGACAGGTACTATGACCGTATATAATCGTGACGGTTCATTGCAAGCCCAAGTGCCTTATAAATCGGGAAAAATCACCGGAATGCTTGCTCAATATAATGAAGGCACCAATAAACCGGCATTGATGGCAGAGGTTGAAAACGGAGCATATAACGGTAAATATCGTGAATATGATAAAAACGGTGTTTTATTGATGTCAACCACTTATCGCAATGATAAAATTGTTGATGATGTGACGGATTATTATCCTAACGGACAGGTAATGCTCAAACTGCCGTTTAATTCCGACGGAATTGCCGAAGGGAAAGCTATCGGATATTACGAAGACGGAAAGCAAGCTTTCGTTGCCGATTTGAAAAACAATAAAATTAACGGATTAATGAAAGTATTTTATCCGAATGGTCAAATAAGAACCGAAAAAATGTTTGAAAACGGAGAGTGGGACGGACAAGAATATCGTGAATACACCGAACAAGGTAATTTGGTTTATGAAGTGAGTTATGACGGATATTCCACCAAATACTATAAAGTAGATGATAAGGGACGGAAAGTTCCGTTAGATGATGTTGAGCAAAAAAGATTAATCGACAGAATTAATGTTCCGACTTCAGTTTTAAATGGGCTTAAGTAGGTTTTATAATGGTAGACGAAGAACTGCAGAACCGATTGATTGATATTGAAATGGCTTTGGATAACCAACAAAAAGCCATTGATGATTTGAGCGATATGGTTGTTAAACAAGGTAAGTTGTTAGATTATCTGTTAAAACAAAATGAGGCTCTGAAATCGGCAGTGGAGCAAGATGTTGTAAAACCGCAGAGCGAAGAAACTCCGCCACCGCATTACTAATCAGCTTACCACATTCAATATGCTGTTCAAGCATTGCTCAGCCGAATGGGAGAAAGATATTTTTTTTTCGCTTAGTGTACCTGTTTTAGTCTTTTCGTTGTATAGGCAATATGGTGTGGTAAAATATCTTCCGTAAATAATGCTGTCATCTATTTGCACACTTATTTCATTTTTACGGCAATACTCAGCCTTAGCGCTGTTCCATAATTCATCTTCCACGTGAAAAGAACCATCAGGCAAAAATTCAACTTCATTTTTAGCCTCAAAGTGGTCAAATATACACCATAGTTTGCTATATTTTATTTGATGGATAACCGAAAACTTTTCAATGGTTTCACGAGGCCCGCCGCTGATAATATGAATCTCTACATTCTTGCTTATTGCCATATCGCAAAATTTTTGAAAAAATAACGGATTGGTATTGAGAACTCCGTGAAAATCGACACCGATTTTTTTACAAATCATCACCGTCACCGAAATTTTTATTATACCATTCTTTCATTGAATTAGGGCTTAAAATCGACAGCGAGTTTATATCAACTTCCGGCTCATCAACTGAACCGTCTATTTTATAATCTGCCGCAAAAATAGTACCATCCTTACTGGCAAGCAAATTACCGACTACCGGGATTTTACCCAAAAAACGGTTCAAACTGTATGCCGGTGCAATAACCCCGTAAAATTCCAAATCATCCGAAGCACGATTATAGGTTCCGCTAACAGTAATTCCGACTACGTTGCCTTCTGCTTTAGCATGATTAAGCTTCAATATCTTATATTGATATTCAAGCGGTGCATTGAAGTGGGTAAATGTCAGCCCGTCCCCTTTTAATAAATCTAGCATACCGGTAAATGACGCAACCGATAAAAGCTTAGCCATAACCGGTGCGTTTTGTATGCTGAAATCACGTACGGTGGCGTGACCGATAAACTTTTTATCCTGCATTCTTCTTGCCTCGATTTTCAAAGTACCGCCTACCATATTATCATATAGGCGCAATACTTTTAATGTACTACCGGCATTATTACTGTTTATTGAAAGATAGTGTTCTTTTTGCCCCCGAGGAACATAACTTAAATTAAGTTTAATAGATTTATCAATACCGTAATTACCTACTATATTCACTTCATCTATACCGGTACCCTTGCGTAATTTTGCACTGCCGGCAAAATTCTTAATCGGCGTCGTATCATTGGTCCACAAACTGTTCACAGTGATAAATATATCCGTATTATTGACATTTTCCAGACCATCATCTTCATTTTCCTGTTTAATAATTTTTTTATCATCTTTCTTTGACAGTTTGTTATCGACTTTATCAAATAACGGGGTTAAATCGTAGCTTAAACCGGAAACTTCCACTTTAATGTCCGGTTCTTCTTTATCGTTCAAACTGATTTTTGCTCGTGCCGAAGTTTTCGGTCCGTCTATTTTATCAATATCCACCATTTTAACTCGGCCGCTCGGATACATTGCAACATTTCCGCCGATGGAAAATCCTGATTTGCTGAGATTTAGTCCCGAAATTGAAGTTACCTTATCTTTGAGCATAGAAACTTTGGCTTTAAGAGTTGACGGCTGACCGTATGATTTTTCAAAACCAAAGTATGAATAATCGAGTTTGGTATTTTTTAAATCTGCGGTTAAATCAATATCTATCAGGTTATCTTTTTTAACCGTAACATCGGCATTAACCGACATTGAACCTTCCAAATTAGGTGCCGATATAAGTTTCCAATCCAAACCAAGAGCTTTTTTGGCTTTTTCATCCAGTAAAAACGAAATATTACATCTGCTTTTATATGCTTTTTCCGCAAATTTTTCATTCATTTTAAGTTGCACCGGTATATCATCAAATTTTGTACCTCCGTCAATAGACCAGCCTTTTGAATTAACTTTGAGATTTAACAAATCGGAAGACAATTTATGTTCCGGTATCAATTTGATAATTTCGATATTGTGCAAATCCGCATCAACTTCAACTTTTATATCCTTACCTTCCAAATCTTGACGCAATTCAAAATCAAGATTTAATTTCACATCGACATTACCTTTAATGTCTTGCGGATTAATTCCAATTTCCGAAGTAAAATTCAGCGGTTTGTGGTCAATTAATTTTAGGGCGTCTTTAACCGAAGAATTACCTATTAACTTGATGGAAATAAAATTATCCTCTTTATCCAAATCATAGATATTGACGTTACCTCCGGTAATCATCACACCGTCACTTATACCTTTATCAATATCAATCGATATATTCTTTTGCGTAAAATGAGCGGTTCCGTAAACCTTATTTACAAACGGCATGCCATCTAAATAAAATATATCGCCGTCTTCCAAATAGGCTTTTCCTTTAAGATTTTGCAATCCCCAAGAATCACTCTTGCGATTATACCCGAAATCAAAGATAAATTCCCCGTTTTTAGCTTGTCCGCCGGTTAAGCCGTCTTTACACCACTGCCACGCCGGTTCCGCTAAATAACGTGGCCAAAAACGTGATAACTCCTGCAGAGGAAATTGCGCCACATTAACTTTAAAACGAACTGCCAAATCTCTTAGGGAATCGCTCAAATAGAAAGTTTCCAAACCATTGGCATAGAGGCTTAATTTTGCATTTTGCCCACCCATTTTCAAATCGGCATTTTCTATTTTAACTTCATCTATACCACCGGTAACAACTCCGGAAAGCTGCATTTCATCTATTTCATAATTGTATTTATCCTCTCCTTCAAAAGAAATATATCCTTGTCCGCCGTCAAGCTCAAAATCTATGCGTTCAATGGCGTCGCTTAAATAATCGGAAGCATCTTCGGGATGAGTACGGATATCGTCCAATTTTATGAGTGTACTCACTTTTCCATTTACCGGAACTTCAACCGACATTACCGAAAGCAAGTTTTCTTCAGTGGTTTCGTTAAAAGTGCTCAAAATATCAGATAATATCAAATCAGAAAAATAGACCTCCAAATCCAATTTATCGTCAGATGCATGGTATTCACTTTCAAAACCGGCAGAGGCAATCTTATCGTTAATATTTATCAGAGCATTGGCATTTACATCCATATTAATAAAATTACGGCTGAATTCAAAATTTACATCAGATAACAACCACACCCGACCGAAATCCACTTCATTAAACTCTAACTCACCATTTTTAATGGTAATATTATTAACATAGCTCTCCGGATAAACTTTATCTTCCGAATTATAGTGATCCAAAAATTCGTTTATTTGCTCCACATAAAACTGTAATTTTTTCTTCCCGCTTTCATTTATATTTTCTTCTTTAACTCCGTATGAAGTCGAAATACTGGCACTCGGATTAATCAAACTTATATCGCTGGGAGCAATAATACCTTTCATCAACGCCCGCAAGCTGAACGACATATATAATTTAGGAGCTTCAATATTAACCGAATCATCTTTTTTTCTCAAACTGACTTCTTTAGCGGTAACTCGAAGCGGCTGAATGGAACGCACCAACTCAATATTAACATCGCCTATATCTACCAGATATTCATTTTCATCATAGTTTAAAGCTTGAATAATATATGGTTTCAAATACGGAACCGAAATCGGACCTTTATACAAAGTCCACAAAAACAACAGCAAAACCACAAACAATCCGGCGACAAAACAATCGACTGTTTTTTTCAAAAAATAGGCTCTGGCTGATAGTTTTTTCATAACTTTCCTGCTCCTCTATTTTCCGATTTCCATATCATCACTTTTGACTTTTTGTGCCAACGCCGCCGACAGGAATAAATCTATTTCTCCGTCAAGCACCGCCTTACAATCTGCGGTTTCCGCTTCCGTACGCAAATCTTTTATCAAGCGATAAGGTTGCAAAACATATGAACGAATTTGATATCCCCAACCGTTATCTCCCTGATTATCACGAGCGCTCTGAGCCGCATCGGCTTTCTTTTGCATTTCCATTTCATATAAGCGAGCCCGGAGCATTTTCCAGCAGTTATCCCTGTTTTGAAATTGTGAACGTTGGGTTTGACTGGAAACCACTATACCCGTCGGAATATGGGTGATTCTGACAGCGGAATCGGTTTTATTAATATGTTGTCCGCCGGCTCCGGAAGCTCTGTAAGTATCTATACGACAATCTGCCGGATTAATATCTATTTGAACATTGTCATCAATAACCGGATATATACCGATAGAGGCAAAGCTGGTATGACGGCGAGCCGCACTGTCAAAAGGAGAAATTCGCACCAACCGATGCACTCCGCTTTCTGATTTCAGCCAACCATACGCATTGTGACCGCATATTTTTATTGTTGCCGATTTTATACCGGCGACATCGCCTTCGGTTTCTTCTATCAATTCAACTTTATATTTATGATTTTCAGCCCATCTGGTATACATGCGAAGCAACATTTGTGCCCAATCCATCGCTTCGGTTCCACCGCTTCCGGCATGGACTTCCAAATAAGTATCGTTACCGTCAACCTCACCGGAGAGAAGTGATTCCAACTCGGCGTGCTTTACTTGAACTTGCAAGTTTTCTAAATTTTGCAACAATTCATTTTGCATTGCTTCATCATTTTCCGCCTCGGCAAACTCCGCCATTTCTTTATATTCTGAAACAGTGCTTACAAAATTTTCATATTGAGAAAGTTTAGCATCCAGCGTATTTTTTTCACTCATTAACTTTTGAGCACGCTCCTGATTTTCCCACAGGTCAGGAGCTGATGTCAAAGAATTCAGTTCATCACGACGCAATACAGCATTATCGTAGTCAAAGATACCTCCGTAGCAAATCAAGTGATTGCTCGGTTTCATTAAATATATTATAGAAATCGGCACGCATCAGTATTCTCCTCCGATTTGCAAACTACTGTCATCTTGTTCCGGACCTGCCACTAAAGAATCTCCATCGCCGATAACTCGTTGGCGATTATTGAAATCAAAGTCCGGTTTAAGCGCTTCGGTAATTACTACCGTGTCTCCCGGAGCTGATGGTTTTCCGGTTTGCGGATTAACTCTTACCAATTTTATACCTGCAGGAATACGAAAACTTGTATCCGGTGTATCTTTTAAAGCCTCTTTCATAAAATCATAGAATATCGGGAGAGCGGAAGCAGCTCCTGTTTCATAACGTCCCAAACTTTCCGGTTCGTCAAAACCGACATAAACTCCGGCTACCAAATCCGGTGAAAATCCGACAAACCATGCATCTTTGGTTTCATTTGTGGTTCCGGTCTTACCGGCCAAATGGCGATGAAGTTCATTTAACTTTGCACCGGTTCCTCTGGTGGCAACACCTTCCAAAATAGAAGTCATTTGATATGCGGAAAGCGGATCAACCACCTGTTCACGTACAACCTGAAAATCCGGTTCGTCCTGATTATCCCATTTATCAACCGCACACTCAGGACAAGGAGTTTGCTCGTGTTTATATATAGTTTTTCCTTTGCGATCTTGAATACGTTCAATCATATACGGAGGAACTTTTTTACCGCCGTTGACAATCACGCAATAAGCACTGACCATATCAATCACTCTGGTATCAGCGGCTCCCAATGAAGATGACAAATACGGCGGGAGATGATTATTCACCCCTACCCGCTTTGACATTTCAACTATTTTATCCATACCGATATCCTGAGCCAAACGAACCGTCATCAAATTCTTTGACAATTCCACACCACGACGAAGCGTCATTAATCCGTAAAATTTCTTGGAATAATTTACCGGTTTCCATTTCGGCATACCTTCGCCCTGATCAAGCACAAAAGGTGCATCTAAAATCAAATCGGTCGGGGAATAACCCTGTTCCAATGCCGTTAGGTATACAAAAGGCTTAAAGCTTGAACCTGTCTGACGATATGCTTGCGTTGCACGGTTAAATTGTGACTTGGCAAACGAAAAACCACCAACCAAAGCCACAACTTTTCCGGTATGCGGATCCATTACCGCCATACCGGCTTCGGCTTCCGGAATTTGCTGCAAAGCAAATGTTTTGGTTTTAGCTTTTTTATCGGTAGTAACGTCTTGAGCATAAATAACATCACCTTTATTCAATACCTGAGTAACGGATGTCGGTACCGGTCCCATATTTTTGCCTTTTTCGGCGTGTCTTGCCCACTTAAGCGACGACAAAGGAATAATACCTTTATCCCCCTTCTCGGTTTCAATTTCCGCCTTATCTTTGCTGACATTCATTACCGCCGCTTTTTGCCAATCGGCTTCGGCTCCCAAGGTTAATTTAGCCTTCCGAAGACTTTCTTTGTAATTATCATCTATCTCAATTTGTACCTCTGCACCACGCCAACCATGGCGTTTATCATAAGCAATCAAACCTTTACGCACCGCATTGGTGGCAATAGTTTGCAATCTCGGATTAACCGTAGTTCTCACAATCAATCCACCCTGATACAGAGCTTCGTCACCAAAATTATTGCTGATGGTGCGACGGACTTCTTCGCTGTAATATTCGGTATCTTTCAAAAATCCGTTTTTGTGCTCTACTACTTCAATCGGCTTCTTTTTAGCTTCTTCAGCTTCTTCGGAGTTGACATATCCGTCTTCAACCATTCGGTCTATTACCCAATTGCGACGTGCTATTGCCGCATCATACTTGGTCTTTGGATTATAGTTATTCGGACCTTTCGGCAATGCTGCCAAAAATGCCACTTCATCAAGTGTAAGTTCATCCAAAGATTTATTGAAATAGTTCATTGCTGCTGCCGCAACACCGTAAGCACGATTACCCAAATAAATTTCATTCAAATACAATTCCAAAACGTGATCTTTGGTAAAAGCCTTATTGATTCGTCTGGCCAAAATAGCTTCTTTCAACTTTCTGGTATATGATACTTCCGAGCTGAGTAAAAAGTTCTTTGCCACCTGTTGAGTTATAGTAGATGCACCGGCAGGTCTGCGGCCTTTACCCATATTGCGCAAATTGCCCAAAGCGGCACGGATAATACCCGTATAATCAATACCGGCATGACGATAAAAATGCTTATCTTCGGCCGCAATAAAGGCATTTTTTACAATATCCGGAATTTTTTCAATCGGCACAAACAAGCGCTTTTCCGCCGCATACTCCATCATTACCTGTCCGTCACCGGCAAACAGGCGGGTAGTCACCGCAGGTTCATAATTCGCCAATTGGCGATAATCCGGAATCGTAATATTAATTCTGGATAAGCCGTATGTTGCGACAATAATCAATATAATCAAACCAAACAACGCCAAACTGGCCATATATGATAAAAAACGTAGCATAAGTTTCTCTTACTAGTATTAATTAAGCTTGATAAAAATGTATCGCAAACCATAAAAAATGCAATAACATTTTATCAATTAGATGCAATTTCAGGGTCCTTAAAATATTTATCGACAGCCCGAGCCACAGATTCGGCCAATTTTTTGCGATACGATGCCGTGCGCAAATTAGCTTCCTCCGTGCGATTTGAGAGGTATCCCATTTCCAGAAGAGCTGCCGGAACATCAGGTGCTTTAAGCACCGCAAAACCGGCAAATCTGTGGGTATTTTTTACCAACTTTACGTTTCTGGACATTTCCTGAACCAAATATGTAGCATATTTTGAAGATTTATTGCGTGTATCCGTCTGCGATAAAGAAATCAAAATATCATTAACTTCTTTGGTATTGCCTCCCAAATCAATTCCGCCGATAATATCGGCCTTATTTTCACGCTCGGCCAAAGCCGCCGCTTCCTTATCTGATGCCGTATCGGAAAGGGTATATACCGACAAACCGGTGGCATTGCGATTTTGTGCACTGTCTGCGTGAATTGACATAAACAAATCTGCTTTATATTTTTGCGCTATTTTGGTACGCTGTCGGAGCGGAATAAATATATCGGTTTCTCTGGTCAAATATACCACATACCCTTTACTCTGCAAGAGTTGTTTAAGTTCTTTTCCCATTGCCAATGTAACATTTTTTTCATAAGTTTTGGCATAAGCGCCAATCGCTCCCGGATCTTTTCCGCCGTGCCCAGGATCTAAAACTATAATACGTTTGCGATTGATTTTGGTATCGGCTTTGTTTTCATCTGATGAACCGAAACTCCACCAAGAACTTTCCTTTTCTTCTTCCGGCGAAAATTTTGTATTATTGGTAACTATATATTTGTTGCCGATTTTGGATTTAAAAGCATTCTCCCCGCTCATTGATAAATCTATCACCAAACGCCAACTTTGTCCGCTTTGCGGAGGTATCAAAAATGCTTTTTTAACAATAGCCGGACGAGACAAGTCAAATACCACACGTTTATCATTACCGGACATTTTACCGACTCTGCTACCACTGATAACCTGATTGGATACTTTGGTTTTAAGAGCGCCGATATTGGCATCATCCAAATCTACCACCACTCTTTTCGGATTATCTAACAAAAAAACACGATAGCTGATGCTCTGACTCATATCAAAAACAACACGAGCCCCGTCACTTTGATTGCCAACGCGCATATTTTGCACATTTACCGCAGCAAATGCTGCTGTGCTATATAACATCATACCCAATAAAGCAAAACACAAACGTGTCAGAAATTTCATCTTATTTTTCTCTTCCACCTTTAAAAATCACACTGTTTTCCAAATTATACGGGTTACATATTACAAATATGTTAAAATCTGATTTATTTTTTTTGTATTATAAGCAAATTTTTATTGTTTTTTTAATTTTATCATTTATGCTTATGGCGATTGTCGGTTGAGTTTTGTTTTTTTTATTGAGAGTTTAAGTAAAAGACAGATAAAAAATAAAACTCAACGCTAAAGACAACTGAAAGTTTGAGGTTTGCAATAAGATACCTCCGCCGTTTTTCAAACAACCAAGAAGAACAAAAGCAAAAACGGCCGAGCGT
>OMQI01000165.1 GCA_900313185.1 uncultured Rhodospirillaceae bacterium | reverse complement strand
TATGTAGGAGGGTATTATGGAAGTTATTTTACTTGAACACGTAGAAAAATTAGGCAAAATGGGCGATAAAGTAAGCGTTAAAAACGGCTATGCCCGTAACTATTTGTTGCCGCAGAAGAAAGCTTTGCGTGCTACCGAAGCCAATATGGCTTATTTTGAAGCTCAAAAAGCTGCTTGGGAATTGCATAACCAAGAATTACTCGGCAAAGCTGCCGAATTAGCCGGTTCTTTGAACGGCTTCAGCGCTGTACTTATTCGTCAGGCTGCTGAAACCGGTCAATTGTACGGTTCGGTTACCATTCGTGACATTGCTTCTGCAATTAAAGAAGCAGGTTATGATGTAGCTCGTCGTTACATTTATTTGGAAAAGCCTATTAAAGATTTGGGTATTTACCAAGTTAAATTAAACTTGCACCCTGAAGTTTCTCAAACCATTTTGGTAAATGTTGCCAGAAGTTCTGAAGAAGCTAAAAAGCAAGCTAAGGCTTATTCTCAAGAATAATTTTCTTGAAAGTAAAAAAGCGCCCGCAGTAATTTCTGCGGGCGTTTTTATTACATAAACTGACGGGCAAATACAAACTTATCGATTCCGTTAATTTTTGAAACCTTCTCATTTTGTAAAATCAGCGGCAATTCCACGGAAACGAAAGTGCTACGCTTGTCGGCATTCTCAACAAACGCCGTTACATTCCCTTTTACCGCTTTAATAAACCTTGCGGAAGCAATCGCCCAAACCTTTAAAATTTCCGTATTAGGATTTTCGTTACCGGTTTCCAACCCCAATGCTATTAATTTTTTTCCGCATTCGGTATCATCCAAAGTTTTTTTATCCGGATTTAGCCGCAAATATTCCATTGCTTTTCGTTTATTGGCATCACTGGGTTGATAGCTTATACTGTAAAGCACAACGCTATCCTGAGGAGTCGACACATCGGCAGTCTGCGCAATTGCAAAAGCCTGCTCTAATTTTTCATTCATCAGAATTAAGCCTCTGTTCCGGTTGCCTGAACCGTTTTTTTCAAACGTAACGATGAACGGCGCTTATGCGATTCTTTCGGAGTTTCTGCGGCAGCTTCTTCACTGACTTCAACAACTTTTAAACTGCGACGTCCTCTGCGTGGCTTTTCGGCAGTTGTTTCAGCTGTATTTTCAACCGGAGCCGGAGTATTTTCGACAGTAGGCTCTGCGGCTTGAGTTTCCACCAAGCTATTATCGTTTTCTTCCGTTGTATTTTCTTCGGTATTCTGTTGATTTTCGTTTTGATAGTCACGGTGTTGATTCTTACGCTCATTAATTTCCGTCACAATCTTACGATAATGTTCGGCATATTGGCGAAAAACTTCCATTTCCACATAATTACCGTTACTCTGCGCTTCTTTGGCGAGCTCGTTATAACGCTTAATCAAATCAAGTGCCGTACCGCTGAACTTTCCGGCCGCACTAACGCTATCGAATTTATAATTAAGAGAATACACCGTATTCCCACGAAACTTATTGTTATTGATTTTTTTCATATAATAACCATTCAAATAAAATTTATAAAATTAAAAAACAAATCGGGCGACAAAAAATGCCCTACACCACTTATATACTAACTTTTTTTGTTTTCTGCAACTTAATTTTATTTTTATCTGCACAATATGATTTTTTTGTGTTTTTTATTGGGGAAAGCTATTGCCAAATAAAAGAAGTTTTGTTACTATGCTCTCCGTGATGTTTTGATTTAAGGCATAATTTTATGGAAGAATATAAGGAAGAGTCGATAGACGACATTATAAAGTCCATTCGTTCCGCTATTGTGGAGAAGGATAAAAATCCTTATGCCCGTTTCTCATCTTATCCGTATGAAAAGAAAGATGAAGTGTTTTTACTTTCCAAAAATATGTTGGTTAAACGTGAAGATATTCCGTATCAGTTAGGGGTATGGAATTTTGATGATGTTGCGAAAAAAATGATGAAAAAATACAGAAATTACTTTAATCGCCGCTTTTTAGAGGTCGTCCGAGTGCAGGTAAAGGAAGAAAACAAAGCCTGAAAAGGTTTCTTCCTCAGTTTAAAATACCGATTTTTTATGCGCAACAATTTAATAAATATGGAAAAATAGAAATGTTAGAGAAAAATTATAATCCAAAAGAAATGGAAGAAAAAATTTATGCAAAGTGGGAAAACGACGGTGATTTCATACCGGATATGCGCTCGGATAAAGAGGCATTTTCAATCGTAATTCCGCCACCGAATGTTACCGGTGTTTTGCATATGGGACATGCTCTTGACAACACTTTGCAGGATATTCTTATCCGCTACAACCGTATGCTCGGTAAAAAAGTTTTATGGCAACCGGGTACAGATCACGCCGGTATTGCTACTCAGATGGTGGTTGAGCGTAATTTAGCCAAAGAAGGTATTACCCGCCACGATTTGGGACGTGAAAAATTTATTGAACGTGTTTGGGAGTGGAAGAAACAATCCGGCGGAACCATTTGCAGACAACTTCGCCGTTTAGGAGCCTCATGCGATTGGTCCCGTGAACGTTTCACTATGGACGAAGGACTTTCGCACGCCGTTCGCAAAATTTTTGTTTCTATGTATAAAGACGGCTTAATCTATAAGGCCAAAAAACTGGTTAACTGGGATCCGGCATTGGAAACCGCCGTTTCTGATTTGGAAGTGGTTCAAAAAGAAACCGTGGGTAAAATGTATTACTACAAATATCCTTTGGAAGATAATCCGAATGAATTTATCCATATTGCCACTACCAGACCGGAAACAATGTTCGGTGATACGGCAGTTGCGGTGTCCAAAGATAATCCGAAACTAAAGCACTTAATCGGTAAGAATTGTATTTTGCCGATTGTTAACCGTGTAATTCCGATTATTGACGATATTCACGCCGATCCGGAAAAAGGAACCGGTGCGGTTAAAATTACGCCGGCACACGATTTCAATGACTTTGAAGTAGGTAAACGCCATAACTTGCCGATGATTAATATTCTTAATCCTGACGCCACGCTTAACGAGAATACTCCGTATGCCGGTATGAGCACGCAAGAAGCTCGTATTAAAACTATTGAAAAATTAACCGAGCTCGGCTTGATGGAAAAAATCGAAGACCATCCGATGGTAATTCCGTACGGTGACCGAAGTGGTGTGGTTATTGAACCGTATATGACAGACCAATGGTTTGTTGATGCACCTAAATTAGCGGTTGAAGCCAGACGTGCGGTTCACGATAAAGAAATGGAATTCGTTCCTGCTACTTATGAAAAAACATATTTTGAATGGATGAACAACATTCAACCATGGTGCATTTCCCGCCAGTTATGGTGGGGGCACCAAATGCCAATTTGGTATGGTCCGGATGAAACCATTTTCTGTGAAGAAACCGTTGAACAGGCCCAGGCAGCCGCCGACAAACATTATGGCAAACACGTTGAATTGCGTCGTGAAACCGATGTATTGGACACTTGGTTCTCTTCGGGATTGTGGGCATTTTCCACTTTGGGATGGCCTGACAGTACCGAGTATTTACAAACATTTTATCCGACCAGCGTTTTGGTAACCGGCTTTGATATTATTTTCTTCTGGGTTGCCAGAATGATGATGATGAGCATGTATGCAATGAAGCGGGTTCCGTTCAAGAAATGCTATATTCACGGTTTGGTTCGTGATGAACAAGGCCGCAAAATGAGTAAATCCAAAGGCAATACCGTTGACCCGATGGAAACCATTGAAAAATACGGTGCCGATGCTTTACGCTTCTTTATGGCTTCTTCAGAAACTCAGGGACGCGATATCAATCTTTCGGATTCTCGTATTCAAGGTTATCGTAACTTTGCCACAAAGTTATGGAATGCCGCTCGTTTCTGCGAAATGAACGAATGTTATTCGGTTAAAGATTTTGATATATCTTCGGCCAAATTGGAAATCAACAAATGGATTATTGCTAAAGCCAAAGAAGCCACCAAAGATGTCACCGACAGCTTAAACAGCTATCGTTTTTCGGAAGCGGCAAATGCGGTTTACCAATTTGTTTGGGGAACATTCTGCGATTGGTATATTGAACTTTCTAAACCGGTATTCTACGGTGAAAATGCCGAGGATATTAAAGAAACTCGTGCCGTTGCATCGTGGGTACTTGATAGAATTTTAACTATTTTGCATCCGTTTATGCCGTTTGTAACGACCGAATTATGGAACAATCTGACAACTCGTTCGCAAAAGTTGATTAAAGCTCAATGGCCGCTTGACGAAACAATTTCTGACAGCAATAAGTATGCCATTGACTGGTCGATAGATTTAATTACGGCGATTCGTTCTTTGCGCTCCTCAATGAATTTGCCGGCAGGTGCAAAATTGACAGCTTATGTTAAGACCAACGATGCCGATTTGCAAATTATGGAAAAGCAAAACAAATTAATCTGCACTTTGGCTCGTTTAGAAAAATTATTGCCGTTGGGCGATACGGAAATTACCAAAGATATGGTTCAAACCGTAAGCCGTGACGCTACTATATTGATTCCGCTTAAAGGTGTGGTTGACTTTGCTGCCGAGCGTGAACGCTTGAATAAAGAGCTTGAATCTTTGAATAAGAATCTTGACGGTTACGCTCGTAAATTAAGCAACGAAAGTTTTGTTGCCAAAGCTCCGGCTAAGGTAGTGGAAGAAGAAAAACGCCGTCAGGCGGAAGCTATGGAAAATAAAGCTAAAGTTGAAGAGGCTTTGGCTCGTATTGCCAATTTTTAAGGAGATAAAAATGAAAAAGATAATTTTAAGCTTAATTGCCGTTTGTTTCTTTAGTGCTTGCGCTACCGATCCGTACAGCGGTGAAAGCAAAGTTGCCAAAACGGCTTGGGGAACAGGTATCGGAGCAGCTGTCGGTGCCGGTGTAGGTGCCTTAATCGGCGGTGAAAAGGGTGCCTTAATCGGTGCGGGAATCGGCGGTGCCGCCGGTGCCGCTACCGGCGGATATATGGATATTCAGGCTTCTAAATTGGGCGAAAAACTGCGTGGAACCGGTGTTCAAGTATTGCGTGACGGTGATAACATTCGCTTAATTATGCCGAACAGCATTACTTTCAATACTAATGATGATACGATGAAAACAACCGCCAATCAGGTGTTGGATTCGGTGGCAATTGTAGCCAATGAATACGACAAAACCAGATTGCAAATTGTAGGACACACCGACAGCAGCGGTAATGATAAAATCAACATTCCGCTTTCTCAGCGTCGTGCAACCTCGGTTGCCAATTATTTGGCCTTGCGAGGTGTTAATCCGACTCGTATGCAAGCATTGGGCGTCGGTGCATCACAACCTATTGCTTCCAACGCAACCGAAGAAGGAAAAGCTCAAAACAGACGTGTTGAAATATTCCTGATTAACCAAAATTAAAATCTGTTTCATCGGATTTTGTTGACCGACTGTGATATATTTCAACAGTCGGTTTTTTTTAATTAATTTTTCTTGCATTACCTCATATTTTGTAGTATTATGGACAAAAATGGAGAGTGCTATGGATTTCGGATATAAAAGTTTAATTGCTACGGTATTGGTCTGTGCG
>OMQI01000002.1 GCA_900313185.1 uncultured Rhodospirillaceae bacterium | reverse complement strand
TGTTGGTAGCGAGGGTCGGATTCGAACCAACGACACGCGGATTATGATTCCGCTGCTCTAACCAACTGAGCTACCCCGCCAAAGCAAGATGATTATTACTATTTATAAATCAACTTGTCAATGTTTTTTTTGATTTTTTTATTCTCAAAAATTGTTTTTTATTTTCTGCCAGATGAAACTCATATATAAACAGCGCTATTCCTGATAATACCAGAGGCAACAAATAGTAAATTATGCGGTATAATATTAAAATAGCAAACAGTGTTGCTTGATTTTCATCTTCCGGCAATAAATTTGTAAACACTACTTCGAAAACTCCCAGCCCGCCGGGAACCTGACTATACACCCCCAAAACCTGTGCTATGATAAATGCCCCCATAAAGGTAAAAAACGGAATATTTACATAGCTGTCCATCACAAAATATAATACAAGTGACGCCATTAATATATCTATACTGCCGATTATTACTTGTGCTACTGCCATTTTAACCGATGGAGTATCAAATTCGACCTCTTTGATTATGATTGGTTTTTTATAAAAAGTGCAACCCCAGAAATAGAATAACAATCCCACTACCGAAGAAATTATGATTGCCCAATTAATATATGGAGATGATACCGACGATAAAACGTGGTCAGGAGAACAAACATATCCTAAAATAACCAACGCAAAGCAAGCTACCAAATAAGTAAATCCGGAAAAGGTAACCATTTTAACTATATCTGTTGCCGGAACTCGCCAACGAGTATACATCCTGTATCTGATTGCTCCGCCGGAAACAATAGCGTGACCGGCATTATTGCTGATTGCAAAACCGATAAAACCGACAAACATCCATTTCCACGTTTCCAGTTTATGCTTAATATACTTCAATGCCAAATAGTCGTATGACGAAAGCGCCATATACCCGCAAAAAGACGCTATGCAGGCGTATATAATATTCTTTGTCGGAACCGCCATGATAGCATCTTCAATTTCTTCCAACGTATACTTCGCCAATTGATGATATATCATAAACGCCGCTAATCCGAAGAAAAACAGCCCTAACCACGAAACAAATTTTCTTAAAAATCTTTTTTGCTTTCTCTTATCCATTTTATACTACTTCTTCTTATTCGGATTTGGTATGTTATTATTAATATAGTCCCGAATATTATATCCGTATGTCTGACGAACATAACTGGTCAATTCCGAAGGTGATGCTTTAAAATTCTGAGCGGTTTGTTGCGCATTCGTCAATGCTTCAAGCTGCATTTCTTCATTGAGTGCATCTCTTTTTTCTGCGGCCTCCGCTACTCCTTGCGAAGCGGCAATGTTATATAATGCGTGAGCCATTACAAAATTCTGTGGAGTTATTTTCCCTTCAGAATAAATTTCCGCCAAATCCATAATCGCTTCAATATTGCCTTGGTTTGCTGCCGCTCTGTATGCTGTAACGGCACTTGCATAATTTTGTACCGTACCGATGCCTTTGGTATATAACTCTGCCAATACTAATTGCGCTTCGTCTATACGTGACTTTCCGTTGGCTGCGTTTCTGATAAGTTTGTATGCTTCTTTATAGTTAGGTTCAACCACAAAACCTTTGTAGTATGCATAACCCAACATAAATTCCGCAATTTTATTCCCCGCTTTTTGAGATTTTTCAAAAAGCTCTACAGATTTTCTATTGCGTGTCGCATCCTTAGCACCGCCGGTTAAATATATAAATGCCAAATTAAGAGCTGCGTTATCATTACCTAAATCTGCCGCCTTTTTAAAACAAAGTAATGCCAAATTACTGTCTTTTTTGGTACCTATTCCACTGAAATACAGGCTTCCCAAATTATTAAGCGCTATCGGATCATCTTGTTTGGCTGCCATTTCGTAAAATTTAAAAGCTTTTTCAAAATCAGGCTTTACATCGTTGGCTCCGTACAAATACATATACGCTAAATTCATCTGGTCCTCTTTGCTACCTTCATTTGCCAAACGAATACTTTTTTCTAACGGAGATTCTTTTTCTCCTTCCGGAACAACCGTCATTTTCCCATCGGAACCGAATAAATCCGTGATTGGCTTAATAATCATACCGAAAAACGAACCGGATTGTTCACCTTCGGCATTTTCAGCATTTTCTTCTTTAACTTCTGTATCGTTTTTTTGCTTATCGTCTTTTGCCTTATCTGCACCTTTGTCGGCAGGAGTTTCAATTTCCGTTCCTAAAAGCATTTCATCGGAAAGCAATTCAATATCTTCAGCCTGTGCCGAATTAAAGAAAAGCAAACAGACACACAAAGCCATCACAATATTTTTCATTTCAGAACCTCTTAATATTATTTGATGCGAATATTAATACGAAATATTCTCGGTTTCAAGGTAAAAAAATAAATCTCTTGTATTATTTAACAAATTGTTTTAAAACTGCCTCGAAAGGTTAATCAAAATGGTAGCTGAAGCTCCTATATATACTATCAAAAATGCCAAGCTGAGTTTTGGCTTAAATCCGTTATTTATCGGCGTTGATTTATACATCAATCGTGGCGATAAAATTTGCCTTGTCGGACGTAACGGTTGCGGCAAATCCACACTTTTGAAAGTCATCGCCGGAGAAATGGAAGCAGACGATGGTGAATTTTTTATTCAACCGGGAACCCGTATCGGATATATGCCGCAAGAACCTGTCTTTGACGGATTTTCTACTCTGCGAGAAATAGTTGAAAACGGCCTTTCCAAACAAGAAAAAAATCAAACATACCGTGCTGATAAATTAATCGAATATTTTGACATTAAAGCTGAGCAAAAACCGGAAGAATCTTCCGGAGGTGAGCGTCGAAAAGCAGCATTGGCGGCGGCCTTAATAAGCGAACCTGATATACTGCTTTTAGATGAACCTACTAACCATTTGGATATTGAAGCGATTGAAAAACTCGAAGACGTAATCAAAAAATTTTCCGGTGCCGTAATCGTTATCAGTCACGACCGCTCATTTTTGCAAAATATTTCACAAACAACTTTTTGGTTAGATAGAGGAATCTTACGACGCAACAATAAAGGTTTTCGCTTTTTTGAAGAATGGGAAAATCAGGTTATCGACCAAGAAATTATCGAGCAAAAAGCCCTTAATAAAAAAATCGCCGAAGAAACCGAATGGTTGCACAAAGGTGTTACCGCACGACGCAAACGCAATATGGGACGATTACGACGTTTGCAACAACTGCGGGCCGAACGACGTGAACAGATAAAAATGACCGGTTCGGTAGAAATGGAAGCACAAACAACCGAACTGCGCTCGAAAATGGTGATTGAGGCTAAGCATGTTTATAAAAGCTTTGGTGACAGACAAATTGTTAAAGACTTTTCTTTGCGTGTTATTAAAGGAAACAAGCTAGGTATTGTCGGCCCTAACGGTTCGGGAAAAACAACTCTGATAAAGCTATTGACCAAAAGATTGGAACCGGACAGCGGATTTATCCGTATCGGCAAAAATTTGGAAGAAGCCTATTTTGATCAGAACCGCATTACTTTAGACCCCAAAAAAACTCTTTGGAAAACTTTATGCAACGAAGGCGATCATATTTGGGTACGTGGACATTTTCGCCACGTAGTAGCTTATTTGAAAGACTTCTTATTCAAGCCGGATCAGGCTCAATGTCCGGTATCTGCGCTTTCCGGCGGTGAAAAAAATCGCCTGATGTTAGCAGTAGCATTGGCTCGTCCTTCTAACTTTTTGGTACTGGATGAGCCTACGAACGATTTGGATATGGATACTCTTGATTTATTGCAAGAAGTTTTAGATGAGTATGAAGGTACGGTTTTAATCGTCAGCCACGACCGTGACTTTATGGATAAAGTAGCCACATCCCTTTTATATATGAAAGGAGACGGAACGATTTATGAGCATGTCGGTTCATATACCGAACTGCTGGAAAAAATCAAAAATCAGCCGATTAAAAATACAGCCAAAAAAACAATCGAGAAAGATGAAGGCAAGCCGCGCGAAAAGAATAAAACCGCTAAGCTAAGCTATAAAGAGCAATATTTACTCGATAATTTACCTGATGAAATAGCTAAACTTGAAGAAGAAAACAAAGCCATCGAAATTGCACTCGGAAATCCTAACTTATATACCGATGATCCGCAAAAATTTGATGAGCTGACTTCTAAATTGGCAAAAAATAAAGACGACATTACCGAAAAAGAAAATCAGTGGTTAGAAATTCAACTTAAAGCCGAAGAAATATCCGGCAAGGCTTGAAAATACACAATCTGATAATACTTTCATTATATGTTATGGGTAATAAACGGATTAATTTACGGCTTTTTCACGGCAGTTTATATGCTGTTCAATCAACATTACAAACTCAACGGCTATGTTTTGGGAATTTGGCGTGGTTTCGGCATTTGTCTGCTGTTTTCACCTTTTTTGTTTTTCACGGACATTCCCTCCGACGGCAAATATTGGTGTTTATTAGTTATGCAAGGAATCTGCATCGGAATTTATGATTCTCGTATATTCTTTGCTTCGGCCAAATTCGGAGCCGGACCAACTTCACGCTTTATGGCCGTAACCGTACTAATGACTACTTTTGCTTGGTGGTTTTTAACTCCGCAAAAATTTTTACAATTGCTCGTTCAAGGAAACTTATTAGTGACTTTAATGCTTATTTTGTGCGGTTTCAGTTTTTGTTATTGGCAAATGCTTAAAAGCGAAGTATCACGTGAAACGGCAATATATACTCTACCTGCCGTACTGGCTCTTTCTTTAATGAGCATCATTACCAAATATATTGCAACCGACGGGCATTCATTATGGCAAGGGCTTATTTATTACCTTACCATTTCCACCTTCATAAGCGGTTTATATAATCTGTTTTGCTACCATTTGCAAAAACAAACTGAAACCATCATTTCCAAGCAAATGCTTAAAATAGGGGCATTGTTGATTGCTTTCAGCTCGGTTTTGATTATCGCCAAAACAATGGCTCTGCGCATTGCTCCCAATCCGGGCTATGTTACTGCATTGTTACTGGTTGCTCCTTTATTTATTTACGCTCTCAATCAACACTATAAAATAAGCGACACTCTTTCGCTTGAAGCCGGATTTGCAATGATTTTCTTCTTGGTTTTATTGGCGTTTTTGGTAAACGGAAATTACGGAATATCCGATTAACCCATATTTTGCTTGATTTTTTGATCCCTGAAATATATAATTCGCACATCAATTTTAAGAATATGAAAATTATTGTCTAACTCTAAATACAAAAAATTATGGTTAATCTAACATTATTGGTAGTCGGAATTATGATTATTCCGGCTGTTATCGGCGGAATAATTTTCGCCGTTAATGACAAAGAGAAAAACCCTTATCCTAAATTTGAAGCCCCAAAAAACTCTGTGGTGTCGCCAGTTTGGCCTGACGGATATATTTTCGAGCATATCGGCGGTAATTTTGATTGGGATAAAAACAGCTTTCTGGACGAGATGTATCGAAAACTGGAAATGGTTGACAAGAAGAATCCGCAGTATCGTGAAAGAGATGAACTTGATGAATGGTTTGACCGAAACATTGATGTTTTCTGCCGACACAGTGAGTTCTTAGCTTATATCGCAAAATACGGATATCTTACCGACAGATTTATGGAACTCTGGCGTGAACCGGAAAAGAATGCGGAACTGCAACGAAATTTGGCAAGCATTGTGCATAATACCATTTTTGATTCTTACCATCTGAACTGTCAGAACCTGCTATTCTACTATCTGAAATCGTGGGATTTGACGCCGGAAATCAAGAAGACCATCGTTGAAGATGCTCGTTTCATCCGTGTTAAGGAAATGTATGAAAGACATCGAGGAGAAATCTGTTTGAACTGAAAATCTGCAATAAAAAAAGTCCCTTAATAGGGACTTTTTTTTATTTTACCAGTACTCTACAAAGAGCTACTAGGCGAGATTTACCTTACCACCGGCCTTTTCAACTGCTTCAACAGCAGATTTGGAAGCCGAATTAACGGTAATGGTAATGCTGCTGGTTATCGCACCTCTGGCAAGCAAACGAATACCGTCCAATTTCTTGGAGATAACGTTTGATTTCAGCAAAGATTCAATATCAATTGATTTGGCATCTAATTTGCCGGCATCAATAGCTTTTTGAATCGTATCCAAATTTACAACGGCATAAGTCTTTGCAAACGGATTTTTGAAACCGTGCTTCGGAAGCTGACGATAAAGCGGCATCTGTCCGCCTTCAAAACCAAGTTTAGCGCCACCGCTGCGAGCTTTTTGACCTTTATGTCCTAAGCCGCAGGTTTTACCTTTACCGGAACCGATACCACGACCAACACGTTTACGATTCTTTGTAGCGCCTTCGTTGTCTTTTAATTCGTTAAGTTTCATTTCATTTATCCTTTTTTATGTGCTCACTTTTATAAAATCTTAAAGCATACGAGTGGGTAGAGGGGCTGTGCTACGCAGTGAATTTTCGCCGCCCTGTACAAAATAGTACACAAGAAAAAAATTTACAAGTATGACAGCCTCTCTGCACGCTCTATTACTCTTCAACTTTAACGAGGTGAGCAACCTTTCTAATCATCCCGCGAATAGCCGGAGTATCTTCCAACTCAACCGTACGACCGTTCTTAGTCAGACCCAAACCTCTTAAGTTTAATTCCTGATTGCTCGGACGACCGATTGTGCTGCCTATTCTGGTAACTTTTATAGTTTTCTTTTTAGTTGCCATAATTAAGCCTCCTCTTTAACTTCTTTAGCGCCCATACCTTCACGACGGCTGACAATGTCACCGACTTTCTTACCACGCTTGGTAGCAACCATTCTCGGAGAGTTGATTGCTTTCAAGGCATCAAAGGTAGCTTTAATCATATTATACGGGTTGTTAGAACCTAATGATTTTGCAACCACATCCTGAACGCCCAAAACTTCGAAAACAGCACGCATCGGGCCGCCGGCAATAACACCGGTACCGGCAGGAGCTGTTCTCAATACCACTTTACCGGCGCCGAAACGACCATGAACATCGTGGTGTAAGGTTCTGCCTTCACGTAAAGGAATGCGAATCATATTTTTACGAGCTTCGTTGGTAGCTTTTACAACAGCTTCCGGTACTTCAGCAGCCTTACCGGTACCAAGACCGATACGACCTTTCTGATCACCTACCACTACAACTGCGGCAAAAGACATTGTACGTCCGCCCTTAACGGTCTTGGCTACACGATTAACGTGAACCAACTTTTCAACCAACTCA
>OMQI01000084.1 GCA_900313185.1 uncultured Rhodospirillaceae bacterium | reverse complement strand
TTTGCGGTTCATATTTCGCACTTGCCGAGTTCCACACTGTCCCCGGCCAATCCGGATCACCTTTTTTACGACAAACGACATGTACATGAAGTTGCGGTGTCATATTTCCTATCATTGCCACATTATCTTGGTCACACGGAAACAGCTTAAGCATAACTTTTTCGGCCAAAGCAATTTCCCGCATAAGTTGGAAGCGTTCTTCCATCGTAAGATTGGTCATATTCTTGGTATTTTCTTTCATCGGCACCAAAAAAATCCACGGATAATATTTGTTATCCTCAAATAAAACACGACAAAGTTTCAAATCCATAATATAATCTTTTGCAGCTAACCCCGGTACCAATTCAAAAGCCATCTTATTTACCCCCTATGCTTTTAATTTGTATAATTTGGTTTACATCAATATTTTCACTTTTGCAAAGGCTTTCAACCGAATTACCATTTAAAATTTCTTCTGCTGTCACACCGGTTTCCACGCACAATACAGGAACAACTCCTGCATTTATACCGCCTTTTACGTCGGTACGCACCGTATCCCCAATCATACAGGTGCGAGATTTATCTATCTTTATTCCTTTTTTTTCCAAAATATTGAAAGCATAATCATAAATATTTTTATGCGGTTTTCCGAATTCCAAGACTTCTGCGCCCCGCTTTCTGAACATTTCGGCGATTGTTCCGTTTCTAACCACAAACACTGCCGAAGCCTCGGGTACAAGCGGATGGCCTTCCTTAGCGGTAAAATCCGGATTCGCATTTAAAACCGGCTTCTGCATTTTCACTGCAGTATCGACAATTTCCCTAAAGGGTTCTGATGTCAAGGTATCCCACGTTTCAACATTACCGCTTTCGCTGTTTTTCACCGGCCAATATTGGTCTTTATACTGAGGATATTCCGCCACATCCTTGGCAAACAAAAACGGAACTCCGCAATACACAAAATCCGCATCCTGCAAACTTTTAACCTTAGTATACTTACTATCCTCAAACGCCTTTTTATGCGGTAAACCGATAACATAATATTTAAGCGGATTCGGACAACATTTAAATTGTATATTTCCTTTAAGCAATCGAGAACGCAACAAATCACCGGAGGTCATTATATAATTATAGTCACGCTCCGGTAATAAACCTCGCTTTATATAACTGGCTACAATATCATCATGCAGCATTGTAGTGTTTGATATTATTACGACGGTTTTGCCCATTTTCACCAATTGTTCCATTGTTTCCCGACTGTTTGCATAAAAACCGTTGCCTTCCCAAAATACCCCGTAGGCATCGAACAGAAATAAGTCAAACTTATCGACAATATCCATCAGTCCGTTATAAATCATTTTTCCTCCTTAATTGCCAACAATGCAAGTCTGGCTTTATGCGGAATTTTTATATTTTTATATTGAGCGTTTTGCTGCGTAAATTCCTTCCACTCCGCTCGAGATGATTTTCGTTTTGAATACAACTCCGGAACAATCCAAATTTTACCGTATGCCGTAAAAATTTCTCTTCCTCCCAAGGTTAAACCGCCAAAAGGTAAAGTATTAAGAGCTTTTATTGCCATCATTACACTGTCGGCTCTCGGAATATATTGTTTTTGACAGAGCTTTGCCAATACTCTGAATTTTATTTCCGGATGCCATTGCAAATAATTACCGTAATTTATGCAAAAAACATCTGTTCCGTATTGTTTGATTTCTCGTCCGAACAATGCTGATACATAACTTTCAATAAAATCATCCGCACTTTGCAAATTGGTTGTTGCTTCATCGATTCGCTCAAGAGTTATTCCGGTATTTTCACTCATAATCGGTAAAAACTTGCGAATTTTATTCCGTAAATATTTGGTATTTTGATTGGATTCGTCTTCCACCCATTTAATATTTTTACTGCGCAAATAATCTTTTAAAACTTCCGGATTTGTTCGCAGTAGCGGACGTAAAATTTTCAGCCCTTTAAAATCACTGACTTCCCGCATAGAACAAAGTCCTTGCAAACCGCTACCACGCTGCAATCGCATTAAAAAAGTTTCTGCTTGGTCTCGTAAGTGATGAGCAACCAGCAAAACACCGATATTATGCTCATCACACCAATCTTTAATCAACGAATATCTGGCCTGGCGAGCCGCTTCTTCCATACCGGTATCTGGCTTTTCTCCCTGCCAAACCAAAATATGATGTTCAATATTAAATCTTTGCATAACTTGCGCAACATACTCAGCTTCTTTTGCGGCACTCGGACGTAAACCGTGATTAACCGTTAGCGCAATAATCTTATATCCGTACAAAACAAGTTGCTCTTGCGCTTGCAGAACCAACGCCAACGAATCGGCACCACCGGAAACAGCAACTGCCAAAACCTTATCTTTGATACGATGTCTGACTAAAAAATTTTGCAATTATTTACATCCGAGTTTCTGGGATTCCGCTTTTACTTTTTTATTTAAATCAGCATTAGCTTTCGGAAATTCTTCGGCAAAACTCATAAATACCACACAAGCACCTTTATTGTTTCGCTGATTTTCCAAAGTAACTCCCAATTTATATAAACAATCGGCGCCTTTATTACCATTTTTATATTTTTCGTAACCGTTCTTAAATGCCAGCTTAGCCTTGTTTAAATTACCTTGCTTGGTATAAACTTCACCTAGCCAATACTGAGAATTACCGGCTAAAGCGTGCGAAGGAAATTGTTTTATAATATCTTCAAATCCCAATTCAGCTTCATCATAAAGAGCATTATTATATGCTTGCATCGCATTGGCATACATATCTTCCGGCTTGTTACCGTTAACTATTCCGCTATTGCTCGGAGCAACCGCACTTTCATTAACAGCCGGTGCCGATGATAAAACACTCGAAGTTTCAAGACCGGATTTACGACTCTCCAAAACCTTCAAACGAACGTCAGTCTTTTGATTGAACTTATCCAAATTGTCATTATATTGTTTTATTTTCTTTTCCAGGTCATCCATACGTTCATTAATTCTATGCAGAGTCGCACCGTACTCATCTATTTTATCACGCATTTGAGCATTGCCGGAGTTTTCCGTATCTGCCGGTTTCTCATCAATGCTGTATAATTTTTGATGCAGTTCTCTGATATCTTTACGCAATTCGTTTATATCCTGTTGCCAATCAGATGCATAAAGAGGATATGCCGTAAACAACATCCCCACAAATAAACAACTCAACCATACTTTTTTCATAATATCTTCCCCTCTAATACTCAAACTGCGTATAATCATAATCTTCAATCGGAGCCAAATCTCCACCCTGAATTTCGTCCCCGACTACGGTTCTGGCCGCTTCATTTGCCACCGGTGCATCAAATGTTTTCGGAATACTCGGAACCGGTGCGCTTAAGTTTGCCGGAATCTGTTTACCTTCCAGCATTTTTATTCTGATTTCAATATCCCGATTAATCTTATCAAAATTTGCAGCACCCTCATCTATTTGATGACTTAGGTCATCCAAGCGAATATTTAATTCTCTGATAGATTCTCCTCGTTTACCTGACTGCACTTGTAAATCATTGGTTTCAGCAGAAACACCGGATTCAAACTTGGCCTTCACTCGTCTTTTCAGCACATCAACATCTTCACGCAAATCAGCCACATCTTGTTGCCAATCGGCTGCTTGTACCGAATAGGCTATACAACAAACAAGCAATGCGCCCAATATTGTAACTCTCATTTTTTCCTCATTAATCTTAATATTGCTATATCTATAAAATATTTTTACGTTAAAAACAAGAGCAAACAAAAAAGACGCAACCTTATAAGCTGCGTCTTTTTTAATTACCTTATACCGTAATATTATTCAGCTGAGCTAACAACTGTAACGGCACGACGGTTTTGAGCCCAAGCTGCTTCATTGCTACCAAGAACAGCCGGTCTTTCTTTACCGTAAGAAATTGTAGAAATTCTGTTTTCTGCAATACCTTGTGATACTAAGTATTGTTTAACAGCATTGGCACGGCGTTCACCTAAAGCCAAGTTGTATTCACGAGTACCACGTTCATCGCAATAACCTTGAACGATAACATTTACATCATCGTGGTTCTTCAACCAAGCAACTTGAGTATCCAAAGCAGCAACAGCTTCTGCAGACAAAGCAGAGCTATCAAATGCGAAGAATACAGTATCGGTTGAATTTTCAGCAAAGTCACGAGCTAATCTGGATTCGCAGTCAATACCGCTGAACAGACCACCGTCTGCTCCGAAAAGAGAACAGCCTGACAAAGCTACCAAAGCTACGAACAAACTTAAAAGTTTTTTCATTTTATTTTCTCCATATGGTTTTTTTACATTTTTTATTATTTGTATCAACTAATACAATGTTAACTTAAGTAATATTAGTAAATTTTTCAATAACAAAAATAAAAAAAATAGCAATAAAGTTAAAATCTGTGCATTATTTTTATA
>OMQI01000079.1 GCA_900313185.1 uncultured Rhodospirillaceae bacterium | reverse complement strand
TGTAAGCCACGCTAATAACAAAACCCGCCGTCGCTTTATGCCTAACTTGCAAGTTGTTTCTTTGTTCAGTGAAGCTTTGAACAAAGTATTTAAGCTCAAAGTTTGCTCGAAAACATTGCGTTCTATCGAACACAATGGCGGTTTGGATAGCTTTTTGACTTCTACTTCCAACACAAAGTTGACAGAAGAAGCAAAGCAAATTAAGAAAGCTATTGCAGCTAAACAAGCTTAATATATAACGAAAGTAAGATAAAAAAAAACACCGCACAGCTGGCGGTGTTTTTTTTGTTCTTTAGTGCATCGGCGGCAGATAGAGATACAACACTCCAAAGGCCACCAAGCAACTGATGACGATTACCAGAATCCACTTGGCAAGTGAAGGCAATGTTTTTGCCGGCAATTTCCAACAGGCAGTTTTGAAACTGAAGTATATGGAAGCCAAAATGCAAATTAATAAAATGACGCCCAAAATACTCAAGATTCCGATAAAAATCGTAAGCTCAAAGATTTTCGGAGAAGCGCTCAGCATCCATATAGTAAAACGACCGATACTCCATAAAAATCCGCCTAAAAGTGTGATAATGAAAAATCCTAAGGCAAGTTCCCCGCATTTTTCGGAAATTGAAGCCGAATGTTTCGCTACTAAAACCTTTCCGTTGTCATCATAGATTGGTTCCATACGAACATCTCTCAGCAGATACTTGCAGATTTGCCAAATCATAATCACACCTACGACAAACCAGATGATGGCTCGCCAATTTCCCCAGTACCAAGCAAAAAAGCAAATCGCCAAACTGACCGCTAAGGCAATACCTATGCCTTTAAGCAGTAATGCAAAAAAATTTTTCATAATTCTATTGATTGAGTTAATAATACAAAAGTTTGCTTAAGTGTACGAAAATATTTTTATTTTGTCAAATAAAAAACGCCCTCAAAAGAGAGCGTCTTTATAAACAAATTTGATTGTTTTAGATTTCTTCGCCGACATACATTCCGATGGCACGTGCCGCTTTAATATATGAGCTGTTGGCATCTAATCCTGCGGTTCCGGCCTTGACTACTTCTTCCAAAGGATAGGAGGTAACTTCCCCATGTGTTAAAGCAACCATTCTATCCGTATATCCTTCGGAAAGTAAACGAACAGCCTCCGAGCCCAAAACCACAGCCAATCCACGGTCAAAAGCCGTCGGCGTACCCGAACGTTGAACGTGCCCGAGTTTGGTAACTCTGGTTTGGAAACCTTTGTAATTGGCATTGATTAAGTTGCTCAGATATTCACCGATTCCGCCGTTGATTTTTTCGCCTACCATATTAACGGAAGTGGTAACCGCTTCTCCTTTTTCGGTTTTTACACCCTCGGAAACTACGATTAATGCACTGGTTCTTCCCGATTGTTTAATGGATTCCAATTTGTTGATAATACCATCTATAGTATAAGGTATTTCCGGTACTAAGCAGACATCGGCGAATCCGGCTAATGCCGAGTGCATTGCCAAATGTCCGGCATCACGCCCCATAACTTCCAAAATAAGAGCTCTATGGTGTGAACGGGCAGTAGTCATTAAGTCATCCAAAGCATTGGAGCAAACTTGACAAGCCGTATTAAAGCCAACCGAATAGTCGGTTAAAGGCGTGTCATTATCAATAGTCTTCGGAATACCCACCATTTTAACGCAGGCCATCTTGCAATAGTTGCTGACAATATTCATACTGCCGTCACCGCCAACCACAACAACGGCATCAAGCCCGAGTTCACGCACTCCTTCACCGAAACGTTTGGCTAAAACTTCTTGCGATTCTTTTACGCCGGTATTAAGCGAACCTAAATAAGAACCAGCCAATCTCGGCCACGGAGTATTCGAAAAATTGGATTCGGTCAAAATTTCATACGAAAGCGGACGGTTGGTCAAACCATCGGTGCCATCGTGAATGCCGTAAACTTCCCAACCGAATTTGGTTGCGGCATTAACCACCGACATCACTACCGCATTAAGACCGGCACAATCGCCTCCGCTGGTTAAAACCCCGATTCTCTTTATATCAGTCATAAAATACTCCGTTTTTATAGTTGCATTTAAGTATAAAATAATGTATACTCTTTACAAACTTTGATATTAAATTTCTACTAAAAAATAAAGTTTTTACACTTTATTTCAAGAAAGGACCATATAAATAATATGACTATGAACGATAAAACAGCGAAGTTACAGCTTTTGTTATGCGAACTAAAGCTGGAACAACGCCATGTCAATAATGATTTGTCGCATTTGTTGAAGCAAGGTAAGACCATAGATTTCTTTCAGGCAAGGAGTTTGAGTTCACAAAAAAGCGGATTGGCTAAAAAAATTGATAAAGTGGAAACAGCCATCAATCCGAATATAATAGCCTAAATTTTGTGATTTTTTGCTTGCAAATTAAAAAATCGTATGCTAAACAAAGCGCAAATTAATTTTAGAGAATGCAGAAAGGGGTGATTTAAGTGGTACAAGTTACGGTTATCGGAAACGATGTAAACCAATCTTTGAAAATCTTGAAGAAGAAAATGCAAAGAGAAGGCGTTTTCCGTGAAATGAAATTACGCCGTTGCCATGAGAAAAACTGCGAGAAAAAAGCTCGCCGTAAGGCCGAGGCAGTTCGTCGTGCTCGCAAACAAATGCGCAAACGTATCGATACTGAAGGCTTCTAATCCCTTTGGACAATGTTAAATAAAACTCGCCATATCGGCGGGTTTTATTTTTTTTGTGCTTGCAAACCGATATGGATTTGTTTATAAGAAGTAAACTTAAATATAAATACGGAGTGTAAAAATGGGTTTTAATTGCGGTATTGTCGGATTACCTAACGTTGGTAAGTCTACGCTTTTCAATGCTTTAACACAAACGATTGCAGCACAGGCGGCAAATTTCCCGTTCTGCACCATTGAGCCTAATACGGGCAGAGTAGCGGTGCCGGATAAACGTTTGGATAAATTGGTGGAAATGGTAAACCCGAAAAACATTGTACCAACTCAATTGGAGTTTGTGGATATTGCCGGTTTGGTAAAAGGGGCTTCCAAAGGCGAGGGATTGGGAAACCAATTTTTGGCCAATATTCGTGAAACCGATGCCGTTATCCACGTTCTACGCTGTTTCGAAAATGATAATATTACTCACGTCGAGGGCAGTGTTGATCCGGTGCGTGATGCCGATATC
>OMQI01000008.1 GCA_900313185.1 uncultured Rhodospirillaceae bacterium | reverse complement strand
GGCCATTTGAGTTTCAGAGCTAAACTGCTGATACGTTCGGTCAAATCATTAAGAACATATATACGCATTGAGCAACGGACTATGTTGTCCATACCCCGCTCGACTTTATAGTTTTCGTAATAAACCAAAATTTTGCGCTCTTCATCAAAAACCATTTTTCCGTTTTCTATACGAAACTGGTATACTTTTCCGAGACTGTTATTGTATTTTTTTTCTTCTTCCTGTTTTTCATCACCGAAGTTTTTTTGCACAGTGTTTACGAACTCTCCTTTCTCGGAGGAATTATCCTCTGAGGAAGCAGCATTAGTGAAACTGTCTTTATAATCAGCAACCGGTTGTTTTTTTACCTCAGCATCGGAATTTTGCACTTTTGTATTTGTGTTTGCACTCGGTGCAAAAGTCTGAGCATTGGCAATTCCGCCTACCAGTAAAAAAGCGAATAATGTTTTTATAAAGAGCTTAGTCATTTTTTACCTTATTTTGCGCAGATTTTTTGATACTTTATCCATATTTTCAACAGTTGATTTGTATAAGTCCTCAATTGCTTGAGTTTCTGACTTATCCTGTTCTTCAGCCATCTTTTGTAAATCACTCTCAGGAACATCTTTAAATTCTGAATAGTATTCAGGATTTTGTGAATTAATATAATCAAACATACCGGTGCAGGAACCGTTACTCATACGTTTATTGTTTTTCATTTTAACGTCGTCACCGCCGGCAAAGCAGGAAGGAACCTTATATTCTACCTGATCAAACAGTAAGAAGCATTTGTCGGTATCAACAACTTCTTTAAAGCTTTTTTGTTGATGCGGGGCAATTTCTTTTAATGTAACGGTTTTGCTCACAACAAATTTAGCTTTTTCCTTATCCTTTTCGACTTGCAACTTATTATTTTCTACTTTGTATTTTGCGGAAACATTATCAGTCCAAGCCAAAGAAAGTTCAGCTTCTTTAACATCTTTATCCATACGATTGTATACAGTTACGTAAAATTCGCATTGAGATGTCATACCTTCTTCATTGGTAATAGGCTTAATGTTTTCAATACGGAAAATAATTCCGTTGCTTCTGGAAGTTGCCTCATCTGCTCTAGCTAAACTTGTTGAAGCTAAAACCATACCGCAAGCCAATCCGGATGCTATAAACTTACTGATTAAATTCATTTTTTTACTCCATAAAGTATTAAATCTGCCCCCAGCATAAATCATTATTATTTAATTTTTCTTAAATTTTTTAAATTATTCCTCTTGCAAATAACGTTTTAATCGCAGTAAATCACTCCACGATTTTGCTTTTTGTGCGCTGCTTCTCAATAAATAAGCCGGATGGAAACTGGCTAAAGCATTTATTTTTTTCCCGTTTTCCAATTGCAGCTCCAGTAATTTTCCACGCATAGAAGATATGCTTGCGTTGTTATTCAGTACGGCATTGGCGGCGCTGGCTCCTAAAAGAAAGATTATTTTGGGTTCAATCAGCTCAATTTGGCGCAACAAAAAAGGCAGACAAACGGCAATTTCTCCATCAGTCGGAGTACGGTTTCCCGGCGGGCGCCAAGGTAAAATGTTGGATATGTAGCAATCTTTACGGTTTAATCCGACAGACGCCAACATTTTCTCCAATAATTGTCCGCTACGTCCAACAAAAGGTTTACCCATTCTGTCTTCATCTGCTCCAGGAGCCTCACCGATCAACATAACTTGTGCATTGGGATTTCCATCACCAAAAACAGTAGAGTTGGCCGAAAATTTTAAAGAACAACCTTCAAAACGGTCTAAAATATTTTTAAGTTCGCTTAAAGTAGATGCTTTGGCGCATTCTTCTTTGGCATTTATGCAGGCCGTGGCATTTTCCTGAGCTAAAAGAGTGGTTGCCGGCCTTAAAGCAGTAGCATCGGTGACTTTATTAGTTGTTTCAGAGTGGGTATCTTGTTGTAACGCATTATATGGTTCATCGGCCGTAATGGTGTCAATTCCGGCCAATTTATACCAATTTAATATTTCGGTTGCGTTCTTCATTTTACCCCTATTCATACGAAATATATATGCAAATACTTTTTTTTGCAACAGAAAGAGAGTATTTACACATTAATAATATTTTTTGTGTATAATACGCAGACGAGGTATTCTGAAACAGGAAAAAGGTTATGAAAAAGTTTATGATAAGATTTTTGTTTGCTGTAGGATTTGTAACAATTACCGTATTGGCTTGTTCAAGAAATATATTCAATTTTACCGGTGACGAGAAAGTGGTTGTTACACCGCACTTTGATAAGAACGGTTATTGGAAAACCGATAATTTTACCATTAAACGTAATCAGGATAAGACATTTTCTTATTATGGAACCAATTCATTATATGGTGCTTATTTGGCGGCTCGGGTTGCACATTTGCGCCAAGATTTTGATAATGCGGCAGAATATTACAAAATAGTTATAGATAAAGATGCGTCAAACAGTAACATAAATCGAACCGTATATGTTATATTAAGTTCGTTGGGGCAAATTAAAGAAGCCACACCATACGCACAGAAAGAAATTGAACTGGGAAATACCGAAAGCATTGCTCCGTTGATAGTGGCGATTAAAGATTTTGCGGACGGCAAATATGCCCAATCACGGGAAAATATTATGCTTATAAAAGATAAAGCACATACAACACTCATTAATCCATTGTTTGAGGCTTGGGCATACGCCGGAGAAAAAAATGAAGAACAGGCAATTGCCAGTATTGATAAAATAGAAAAAGATCCGGCTTTGGAAACAATGGAATTGTTCCATAAGGGAATGATTTATGATTATTTGGGTAACAAAGAAAAAGCTCAGGAAATGTTTGGAGATATAGTAAAAAATCATTATCAGAGCGTAACTTACCGTTTACTTGAGGTAATTACCGATTTTTACGTTCGTAACGGTGATAAAGATACCGCAAAAAAAATATTTACACGCTATAATGATAACGGTTTGCTGTCGATTTTGCTTGATAATATAGACCATAAAATAGAAACCACCCACGAAAATTCACCGGCAATTATAGATACTCCGCAAAAAGGTTTAGCTGAGGCATTGTTTAATATAGGTACGATTTTCCGTTCTTCGGTGGGCGGAACCGAATTTGCACAAATATACATTGCTGCCGCTTCATATTTAAATCCGGATTATGACATTTCTAAAATTGCATTAGCCAATGTTTTGGAAGAAATAGGGCTTTTAAAGGAGGCAAACAAGTATTATCAGCAAGTAGGTAAAAACTCGGGTTCATATTTTATTGCTCGTGCCAAGATAATCGAGAATTTGAATACTTTGAAGGAATATGATGAAGCTGAAAAGCAAATAAAATTGTTGTTGGAGGATTATCCTGATAATACCCAACTTTTGAGCGATTTGGGAACTATATACGGCAATATGAACAGACACGACGAAGCCGTAGATTATTATTTGAAAGCCATACAATCCGCAGATACTAATGACCGTGAGATATGGCCAATATATTACGCTTTAGCGGTTTCTTATGATAAACTCAATCAAAAAACAAAAGCGGAACAGAATTTGCAAAAAGCATTGTTACTCAGCAATCAGAATCCGGATGTTATGAATTATTTGGGATATTCTTGGTTGGAGCAGGGCAGAAATATAGAACAAGCCGCAAAGATGATTTTGGAGGCGTATCAAAAATATCCTTATGAAGGGCACATTATTGACAGTATGGGCTGGATATATTTTAGACTTGGTATGTATACCAAAGCAGTGGAATTTTTAGAACAAGCTGCGGCAATGAATCCGGGTAATGCGGTTATTAATGACCACTTGGGCGATGCTTATTGGCTTGCCGGCAGAAAAAATGAAGCAGTTTTCCAATGGAATCACGCATTGGATTTGAAAGAAGATGCGGATACCTTAGATAAACAAAAAATAAAGGATAAGATAGAAAACGGAATTCATTCCAACATTACGTTTGAAGTGAAAAATCCGGAAATATTGGAATTATTGCAAAACGCAACATTAGCGGACGATAAATAAAAAACATCGATTGTGTAAATATCAAAATTTAACTTAAAACCTGTTATTTTTTGTGATAGGTTCAAGTTATGGTATTATTCAACGGAGAAAATTAATGAATAAAAAAATATTGGTGGGTTTGGTTGCCGGTATAGTCGTTATCGGGGCTTTGGTGTATGGCTTTTCTAAAAACAGTACAAGCAATTCTCAAACCGGAGAGCTTCATCAGATTGAAAAGGAAAATGTTGTAGATAGCGTGGAAAAAACACCTGAATCTCCAAAAGCAGTTAAGGAAAAAGAGAAAACATCGGAGGCAAATGAAGAAGTAAAATCTGCGGTAAAGGCGAAAGCAGAAACAGAAGAAAAAGCGGAAATAAAACAGAAAGTAAAGAAAAAACAGGAAGAAAAATTTGTTAATTTCGTGGATATGAACAAATGGCTTCATAATGCCAAAGATAAAGTTTATTACCAGACCGGAATAGTCTATACCAAGACGCCGACGGCTCTAAAATATCAAAAAATGGCATTGTTTGTTCCTGAAAATTATTTGATTTGTCGCAAAAATGCCGATGATTTTCTTTCTTGCGAGAAAGCATCGTCAGCACACGAAGGCAAATATAATATAAACAATGCTCCGATATTTTTTGAAATAGATTCTCCTGATTTTGCGGCAATGCCGGCTTTGACCGAATATAAAGATTATTCGGTCTACACTAAAGAGGGGATGGTGTATGCTCATATAGGATTTCGGGGAATTGAGAGCGGAGCCCCGCTCGGAATAGCCGACCTTAAAGCTGCTATTAAATACTTGCGTCGTAATAAAGATCGTATTCCGGGAAATACTAATTCCATATTTGTGCTGGGCATGAATCAAGGAGGATTGTTAGCGGCCGTGTTGGGAGCTTCCGGAAATGATAAGGCGTATACGCCTTATTTGCAAGAAATTGGGGCATTGAACGGTGTAGATGATAATATCAGCGGAGTTATATTGTTTAATCCGGTTAGCGGACTTGATACCGCAAATGAGGCCTTGGAGTGGCTTTTGGGCAGTTCACGCAAAGATATGACAGAAGAACAGAAAAAAATGTCGGAAGCGATGGCAAAAGAATATGCCAATTACATTAATCGTGCCGGTTTTATCGATGCAAGAGGCAGAGCTCTGACCTTGCAATATTCGGCAAAAGGAATTTATCAGCAAGGAACTTACTATGATTATATCAAAGGAGTGATTGAAAAATCTATACAACGTTTTATTGAAACACATACTTTCCCTTATATGATACCAAAATCTTGGGAAATTTCCGAGGAAGATGCGATTGCCCAAGATAATATAAAATTAGCGGGGACAATCCAGTCTAAAGATAGATTTTTGAATACTCTTAATGCCAAAAAGAAATGGATATTTGATTATGGTATTCACGGATTAAAGATTTCTTCTATTAAAGATTTTAACCGTATATTCAAAAGAAAAATGCTGCCGATGGCGTCATTTGACGGTGTAAATAAGGATAAAATTGCAAACTTATTGTTTGGTGCAGGAGATGCAAATAAAATGCATTTTGATTTTTATACGGCACGTGTTTTAAAAAATTCGGCTGAGGGTAAAGATTTCAGCTCCGATTTATATAAAAGAGATAAAGCCGGTAGCATCACTCTGAAGAGAGTCAATCTATATAATCCGCTGTATTATTTAATATCTTCTTATGAAGGATATAATACGTCGACGGCGGCGCCTTATTGGTATGTTCGCAGCGGTTTGTTCCAAAATTCCGATATATTGACTTCTTCGGTAAATCTATATCTGGCACTTTCCGGATATAGAAAAATAAAGGAAGTTGATTATCAAACTGTTTGGGGTATGGGTGAAGTTAAAGAATTAACAGATAAAAATATTGAAGAAATTTTTGATTGGATTAAGTTCAAGGCTCAGTAGCGAAAATATACACACCTCGGTGATTTGTATTGCAATCTGAAACAAGGTCTTTTATAAATATAAGAGAGATTAACAAAAAAGAAGGAAAAAAGTTATGGCTAACAAATATGCAGGTACACAAACCGAAAAGAACCTTTGGACGGCTTTTGCCGGCGAAAGTCAAGCACGCAACAAATATACTTATTTTGCCAGCAAAGCAAAAAAAGAAGGATTTGAGCAAATATCTGAAATTTTTACCAAGACTGCTGCTAATGAAAAAGAGCACGCTGAATTGTGGTTTAAAGAATTGGAAGGAATCGGAGATACCGCTGCCAATTTAAAAGCAGCTGCCGAAGGCGAAAATTATGAGTGGACAGATATGTATGAGGAATTTGCGAAAACCGCAGAAGCTGAGGGATTTTCTGCTTTGGCGGCTAAATTCCGTGGAGTTGCCGCTATTGAAAAAACGCACGAAGAAAGATATAGAGCATTGCTTAAAAATGTGGAAATGAAAGAAGTTTTTGCTCGTTCTTCGGTGAAAGTTTGGGAATGCAGAAATTGCGGGCATATCGTTGTCGGAACCGAGGCTCCGACAGCTTGTCCGGTTTGCGCTCATCCGCAAAGCTATTTTGAATTGAGAGCAGAAAACTATTAATTATATAGTGACAGGAAGGGTTGAGATTGTTCTCAACCTTTTTCTTTTACGGGAAATTTAGATGAAAGATAGAATACTTAAGTTTATTATATCTCTGAATATAGTCGGCGTAATTGTGTGTTTGTTCTTATCCAATTACATAGTTTTTGACGGATTTGAACATATAAAAATAAGTTATTTGGTGTCGGAAGGTTATGTTCCGTATCGTGATTTTTTTGAACATCATCATCCGTTATTGTGGTATATGTTTGCACCGATTATGTATATTTTACCGCATAATTTTGCTCTGGCTTACTATGTTTCTCGTATATTTTCGCTTATCTTTTCTTGCATAATGCTGTTTATTATCGGGAAAATAATAAACAGATTTTTGGGCGGAAAAGATATTATTCTCTATTTTTTGATTATTTTATTTATGTTCTTTCCGATGTGGTTTTGCATTTCGCATCTTAAGCCGGATATTATTGCACGTGTATTTTACTTTTTGGGATTGTATTATTTCTTTTGCTATGCCGAAAAATTTCAAACCAAAGATATGGTATATTGTGCAATAAGTTTCACTTTTGCTTTTTTAGCTTTGCAAAATATAATAATTAGTATTTTCCCGCTGATAGTGCCGTCGGTATATTTGTGGACAAAGCAGAAAAAAATAGTTAAGGATATTGCGGTATCTTCGATAATTCCGCTGGTTATAATGGCATCTATTGTGGTTGTTTATGTAGTTTATGATATTTGGGAACCATACTTTCAGCTTAATTGGATACTTAATGCCCATTTATTTGAATATATGCATATTTATGACATCTCACTGTTACTGTTGTGGAAGTATCCTGTTTTGATAGGTTTGGGAACGTGGTTGTGGCAAATAAAAAAACGGCAGGCATCTTTTTACACCAATACAATCGGTTTGCTTTGTATTGCGGAAATTATACAACATATTTATTTTAAGGCGGTATTTCATCATTACTTGATTATACTGTTTATATTTCTGGCAATGTTGGCAGCTCCGGTTGCGGCAAGTATTAAGAATAAAATTGCTTCAATTGTAATGCTTATTGCTACTCTTGTGATATTCGGGCTGAATTTTAATTATGTTTGGCATTATGATACGCAAATATTTCCTAAAGTAAAAGCACTTAATCCCAAGGAAGATGAGTATATATTTAATGAATGTTTTCGTTATGTTAATGTATATTCTAAGAAGATTTCGTATTATCAACTGTTTTCGATGATGGCACAAATTGATAATATTTTATTTAACCGCTATCCGGATTATGATGTAAACGAGTTTATCGAAACAAATAAAGTGAAGTATCTTGACTATATAAACATACCTAAAAAATACAGAGATCCGTCGGACTTTAATGAGTTTTCCCGTTTCAAAATATCTGATGAAACATTATCTAAGTACGAGGAAGTAGAACCGGCACTGTGGCGTCGTAAAGAGGAATACCAATAAAAGGTATTATCTTACTCCTTTATCAAGCGGATCAAAGTATAAACGCAATGTGTTCCATACATCATAACGGTCGGCATACTTCTGTCCGAATACCTCTTTAAATGCCTGCTGAGTGGCAATAATTGCTCTTTGTGCACTTTCGGCTACCGAGCGATATGACGGGTCACTGTTGAACCTGCTTTGGTCAACAAATTCAATCTTCTGAATAGTCCCGTCACGAGTCAAGTGAACACGAATTTCAACCATCATGCCTTCAATACCGATAGCTCCCGGATCTAAGTTCCAATTTTGGCGCAACAAACTTGCGATGGCATCAGTTTCCGAAATAGTCAAATCACTGAAATACGAGCCTTTGCTGTTACCACCTTCAATACCCATATTGTTGACCTGTGTTCCTTCTTTAATCATTGCCGTTTGTGTTTTTTCACCGATATCAATATTTTTATCGTTATCGATTTCCTGCATCAAACTCTTTAAGGCATTACTGCGAACCTTCGCCTGTTCTTCCTGTTTTTTATTTTTATCAACGTTATCCGGCTTTGGTTGCGGTTTCGGCTTCGGTTTAGGCTTAGAACTCGGAGTCGGCGGACGTTTAGGAGTAGGTTTAGGGTCCGGTTTCTTTTCCGGTTTTTTATCCGGTACCGGTGTAGGTTCCTCCAAATAATCTTCTTTGATTTCTTCTTTTACTTCAGGTTCCGATTCAGGTTCTGTCTTTTGAGGCTCCTCTTTTACTTCCGGTTTAGGCTCCGGCTCCGGTGCGCTGTCTTGCGTATATTGTTCTTCCTTATGTTCTTCAACTGTGGCTTTACGATCTTCCGGACCAAATTCCGCTTTAGTCGGCAGGTTTGTAAATTCATCAATTTTGACTTGAGACAAATCCACGATGATAGGGGCTTCACCGAGTGTCATATCGTGATGCCAAAAATTAGGCAAACGAATGAACAACGCCGCAAATACCGCTACGTGTAATATAATGGATTGTTTCAAGTACTTATTCATCAGCGTTTATTTCTTTTTCTGATTATTTCCTTTGGACGGAGCCACAAGAGCTTTTGACTCGGTTTTCAAACCTACTTTTTCGTAGCCTGCTTCTTTGAGCATTGCCATCAAACCGATAACTCTGCCGTATTCGGCGACAGTATCGCCGGAAATGGTAACTGTAAGTTCATCATTTTCTCCTTTAATTGCTTTTAATTTAGGGAGAATTTCTTCATCACGCACCACACTTTTACCTATGTAATAATAACCGTCGGCGTCTACACTGATGTTTATGGACGTGTCGTTGCCGGTTAATGCTTTACCGCCAACTTTAGGTAAGTTAAGCGGAATACCCGAAGTCATCAACGGAGCAGCAACCATAAACACTACCAAAAGCACCATCATAACATCCATCAAGTTAGTAATGTTAACATCGGCTTTGCGACGTGATTGACGGCGATTGTAGGCTGAATTTTGCAATAAAGGCATATTTTATTCTCCGGCCAAATCGGCTTTTAAGGTTGTTTCATCAATTTCACGTGATAAGATGGTGGAAAATTCCGCCATAAAATTATCAAGCGTTTTAGCATAGCGGTCAATTGAAGAAGATATGGTGTTATAGGCAACTACTGCCGGAATGGCGGCAATTAAACCGAAAGCTGTGGTAAACAAAGCTTCGGCAATACCCGGAGCCATTGCGGAAAGAGAATTGCTTTGAGTTACGGCAATGGCATTAAAGCTGTTAATAATACCCCAAACCGTACCGAATAACCCGATTAACGGGGCTACCGAACCGGTAGTGGCTAAAAAGCCCAGATGCGTGTCAAGGTTATCCAATTCTTTATCAATGGAAACAGACATTGCTTTTTCAATACGTTGTTGCAAAGAAACACCGCGGATACTTCTGTCGGCTTTACCTTTCATCAGGGTATTGCGTTTCCATTCACGCATGGCGGCAACAAAAATCGCCGACATCGGATCACGAGGGCGATTACCGATGGCTTCATACAGGCGATCCAAAGAACCTCCTGACCAAAAGGCCTCTTCAAATTTTTTAGATTGACTGCGGACATTGCGTAAGGTAGCAAATTTTTCCAAAATAATTGCCCACGACCAAACAGAAGCGGCAATTAAACCAATCATAACAACTTTGGTAATAGTGTCAGAAGACCATACCATATCCCATAAAGACATTTGTTCCGTTGCCGTTTGAGCAACATCTGAAAGTGCTTGTGATGTCATTTTTATAACCTTTATAAATTGCAATTTAAACCAAGTTGGCGACAATGTAGCACAAATTATTTAACAGGCAATTAATTTGTGGTAAAAAGTAGCAAAATAATTAATAAAATTTTATCGTTTGCGCTATTATAGTGTTGAGTAAAGGAGAAAAACGATGAGTTATGTGGTTTACGGTTTTATTTTCGGCTGTTTAATTCCTTATTTGGCAAGGCGTATCGGTAAATTGATGCCGGCAACGATGGGGTATATACTTCTTAAATTGTTTATCCCGTCACACTATATGCCGTGGAAAAAATTGAAAGAAAATCAGGCGTATATGGGGTTGTTTAAGCGTTATTTGATGCGTTCGCTCGGTTGGGGAATTTTTACTGCCGCGGCGACCTATTTGTTTGCGCTTAATTTTGACCATTATTTTACTTGGTGGTATATAAGCTTTTTGTGGATTTTGCTGTTATTGGCCGAATTTGATAAACGTTTTATGCTGCTTCCCGATATTTTGACTTTACCGCTTTTGGTTTTAGGTTTTGCCTATGCTGCACAGCATGGCACTTGGTTAGCAACAGTTGATCCTGATTTTATCAGTTATGAACAAAACAGTGTTATTGGGGCAATTATGGGATATATGATGCCGGTAGTGGCTTCAATGTTTATTGTGTGGAAATATCCCGAAGCTTTCGGCGGCGGAGATATAAAACTCTTGTGCGCTATCGGTGCTTGGGTAGGGGCTGAAATCATTGCCTATATTATTTTAGGTTCGTGTGTGATTTTTGCCTTAAGTTGCTTGATAAATCGCAAAAAAGTAGGGCCTTTCGGACCGTCAATAGTGTATGCAACATTAATTATTATTACATTTTTGTTCGGAATTTGAGGGAGATTATCAAATGTCAGCCGGATACAATGCAAATGACAACAATAAGAAAGAATTAGCCCGTAAACATATCGAAGAGGCATTATCTCAGAATAATTATGATAGGGCCATAAATATGCTTTGCAATTATTTGCAAAAGTATGACTATGCCAATGAGGATATAAAATACGCATTGAAAATTTTTAATAAAATTTTTGAAAAAAGAAAAAAACACGATTTGCCCGTGAAGTTCTATAATGAATTTGCGTATGTTTGCATAATGTTACTGAAAAATAATTCTTCGAAAATGTCGAGCAGTGATATTAATGTTACTTGTGATAATATAATTTATCTTTTGGAAGAATCAAAACTTATTGATGTAAATTCTCCGATTCCGTACTTGTATTTTGCTCGTTTTTATAAACTTAATCTTGATGCCAAAACCTTGCGTGGGTTAGACAGCAATAAGTTGGCAGAAGAATATTATAATATGGCTATCAGTCACGGTAGTGAAGTTGCTATAGAAGAATATAAAAATTACATCAATACCAGAAATGCTTTTACTTCGTTTGATTTTATAAATGCCGATAAAAACCTTAATAAAATTGCCGAATCTATAGTGAATAATGCAGATAAAAGCCATTTTTCCATAATTCTGCACGGACCTGAAGGCAGTGGTAAAAATCGTTTTGCTCAGTATCTCGCAGCCGAACTTTGCGAACATATGAAACAGCAACAACGCAGCGCCTCGGTTTGTCATATTGATGCCTTGAATATTAACAATGCATTTGAAAAAATAAAACCGGAAACCAGATTGGTAATTGTCAGAGATGAATACGGGCTGATTTTTAAGGATGCCAAGTATTGCTATAAACTGGCAAATATATTAAAGGCACAGACGATAAATATCGTGCTGATAATCAATGATATAAATATATTGCCGAGAGATTTTATTTCGCAATTTTTATTTAAAATTAAATTCGGATATATGAACGATGAACAGGAAGAAGCCGCATATGAGTTATTTTTCAAAAATCCTGCTCCGAATGAACTCAAGCGTATCAGCGGATTGGTTATAGATGATTTTGCCCGCATTGCAAAGCAAGCTCAATATCTGAATATTAATAATACTCCTGATATAATAGGACTTATAAAAGAAGAATTGAAAATTAAGTTCGGCGGTAACGAATATATTAAACCTCTTACCGAATTTGATACCGGATTGATAAATTGCGATACCAATGTAGCTTCTTTAATTGAAAAACTCAAACATTATGATAATGAGAATCCGTTTTCTATTTTGATTTATGGTCCTCCGGGAACCGGAAAAAGCTATTTTTTACGTTATTTGGCACAAACAATAGGTCTTAACACCGTAGAAAAGAAGCCTGCAGAGTTATTTTCCAAATATCAGGGACAACCTTCCAAAAATGTTTTGGAAATGTTTGAGGAGGCCAAAGAAAAGGACGCTATGCTGATTATCGATGAAATCGAAGGCATCATATCAGATCGTGATTCAGATAACGGAAGTACCAACAAATGGAAAAGCGATATGACCAATACTTTTCTTTCTTGCTTGGAGAGTTGTTCTACTCCGCTTTGCGGTACTTCCAACCTATTAAATAGGGTTGATAAAGCAATTTTACGTCGATTTGTGTTTAAATTGCATTTCGATTATTTAACACCGCAACAATCACGCTATGCTTTTGAAAAAATTTTTGGTCTGATGGCTCCGCTAGAACTTTCGGAAATGCGTAATTTGACCAGCGGTGATTTTTCGGTAGTGAAGAAAAAAGCGCTTATTCTCGGTTGCTTGGATGACGCCGATACATTGTTAAATATGCTCAAAGACGAACTCAAAAACAAAGAATTATAAAAAAATTTCGGTTTACTTATTGACTTTGAAAATTTGCAACACTAACTAACTATTAGTTTTAGAATATTTAATTTTATGGAGTCAAAAAAATGAACATTAAACCGTTACACGATAAGGTTTTAGTAAAGCGTGTTGATGAAGAAACCAAAACTGCCGGCGGAATTATTATTCCGGACAACGCACAGGAAAAACCGTCCGAAGGTGTTGTTGAAGCGGTTGGCAACGGTTTCAGAACCGAAGAAGGTAAAATTTTGCCGATGTCGGTAAAAGTGGGCGATCGTGTATTGTTCGCCAAATGGGGTGGAACCGAAATCAAAATCGGTGGAGAATCCCGTTTGATTATCAAAGAATCTGATATATTGGCAATAGTTGAATAAGAGGTATAAAAATGGCTGCAAAAGATATTAAATTCGGAACAGACGCTCGCAGCAAAATGCTTAAGGGCGTTGAAACTTTGGCAAAAACCGTAAAGGTTACATTAGGCCCTAAAGGTCGTAATGTAATGCTTGATAAATCGTATGGCGCACCAAAATTAACCAAAGACGGTGTTTCGGTAGCAAAAGAAGTGGTTTTGGCTGATAAGTTTGAAAATATGGGCGCTCAACTTATTAAAGAAGTTGCGCAAAAAACTGCCGATAAGGCCGGTGATGGTACTACAACCGCAACCGTTTTGGCCGAGTGCATCATTCGTGAAGGCTGCAAAGCGGTTGCTGCCGGTATGAATCCGCAAGATGTTAAGCGTGGTATTGATATGGCAGTTAATGC
>OMQI01000032.1 GCA_900313185.1 uncultured Rhodospirillaceae bacterium | reverse complement strand
AGCGTCATTATTGATATTCAAGTTAACGAAATATCTGGTAGATGAACGATATTCCAAGATAGATGTAATATTGATGGCGGTGTTTTTTGCGTTGTTATTTTTGCCGATGAGCCATATAACTGATGCCAGAACATCTGAAAAAGAGTTTCGTGTTTTTGCTACAAAACCGCAATTTTCGATTTATAACGAAAATAAAAATAGTTATGGCGAACAATTCAATGAGTGGTTTAGTGACCATTTTTTCGGCAGAGATATGATGATGAATATATATCAAAATATAAGATATATGATTGCACCAAATATGGGGAATAACAACGTTTTAGTCGGTAAAGACGGCTGGTTGTTTTTTAAGTTTGATAACAGCATGAATAATTATGCTAATAATGTTGATTTGTCAGAAAAAAATATGGAAAACGGATTAAAGTATCTGAAAACTATAGATGAATGGTGCAAAGAAAACGGAAAAGAGTTTTACTATGTCATTGCACCGGACAAAAATAAAATATATGGCGAATATTATCGTTTAATACGTAAACAACGTTCAAATGATTACGGTATAGGTAAACAATTTACCGATTATATAAAGAAGAACTCGGATATTAAAGTTATTTATTTGTATGATGTATTGAGGGAAAATAAAAATAAGGGGGTGCTTTATTACAAGCATGATTCACATTGGAGTGAATTGGGGGCTTATTATGGGTATAAAACTTTGATGAAGTTGATGAAAATGCCGGAAAAACAATATGAATTTGATTTAATTTCCTATAATTCTCGTAAACTTACATCTTTAGGGTATTTTGGAGTGGGGGATTTAGATAGGTTGGTAGAAAACTATTCAATACAAGATAATAATTTGTATTATAAATTGAAAATTAATGACAGATATTTTTGTAAATCTTACAACATTAATACTATGAATAACGAATGTTATAATTCCGAAGGAAAAAAGAATTTATTTATGATAAGAGATTCTTTCGGGGGTGCTTTATTATATTATCTCAGTGATAATTTCCATAAAATTTATACGGTTGGAAATGAGAGTTCAATAACTGAAACCGATTTAAAAATGATTAAGGAAGATTACGATATAGTAATTTTCGAAAATGTGGAAAGATATATTCCTAAGATACTTAATGAATCTTTTCCGCAAGATTTTATTAAGAATAACTGAAAGAGATGGAAACTTTTTATTGTTGATTTGTCGGCGGTTTTCTTGCTTATTAGTGTAATTTATGTTTGCAATATTTTTTTAATCTGTTATATATAGTTTCAATGTTGTAGGATAGGTATTAACTGATGAAACTTTTTGCTTGGTTCAGTAAACGGGAACACGATAAAAAACGGCAAATTAAATTGATTGCCGATTCAGCTTATTTTGATGCAAAGTGGTATTATCGGCAAAATCCCGACGTTGAAAGAGCGGGGATTGATGCCGCCAAGCACTATTTTACAATCGGTTGGAAAGAAGGACGCAATCCTTGTCCGGATTTTGATACAAATGCGTATTTGCGTACATATCCCGAGTTGGTTTCACTGGATATAAATCCGCTCGTGTATTTTTTGGTGGTGGAAAAAAAGGTTGCCACCAAATATAAAATATCGTTAAGTCCGAAAGATTCTTATTTTGATGCTTCTTGGTATGCCGAACAATATCCTGATTATACCAAGGAAACCGATTCTCCGTATCGTCATTATTTGAAATACGGGTGGAAAAAAGGCTATAATCCGAGCCGCAATTTTGATACCGAATTTTATCTTAAAATGTATCCTGATGTGGCAAAGGCCGGAGTTAATCCGTTGTTGCATTTTATGCGTAAAGGTTTTGCCGAACGCAGGTTGCCTAAATTAAAAGTTTCAAAAAAGTATTATTCGCCATCATATTTGTTTATTGCCAAATCGGAATATTTTGATCGTCGTTGGTATATAAAGCATAATCCTGATTTGGATTTTAAGACTATTGATCCGGTGGAACATTATTTGCGCTACGGTTGGAAAGAAAATCGTAATCCGAGCAAAAATTTCAGCGGAGAAGACTACTTTGTCAACAATCCTGATGTTGAAATCGCTCAGATTAACCCGCTTTTGCATTATGAACGTAGCGGACGTGCCGAGGGCAGAGTGATTGTAAAGGCTAACTTATATCATCCATACGGTTGGTGGTATAATCTCCTTCGAATGCTCGGGCGTGATAAATACAGTGCGAAAATTATAAAGAATAAAAATGCCAAGATTTTGGTGCACTTACATATGTTTTATGCCAATGCGTGGCCGGAAATCAAAGAATATTTGCAAAATTTAAGTTGCTATGATTATGATTTGACGGTTACCGGTAATAACTTCTTTATGCAGTCAGAGGTATGCAATGGTATAAAAGCCTATAAACCGGATACACGCTTTATCGAGTGCTTGGATAAGGGGTTTGATATTGGGCCGTTTATGGAAGTTTTGCAGAATACGGACTTGAATAAGTATGATATTGTGTATCATTTCCATTCTAAAGGAGCAGCTTACGGTAAAGGGCGTATAACCTATAAGCGTATGTTTGTCGGAACGGCATGGTTCAGACAGCTTTTCAGCGGTTGTTTGGGCGTGTTTAATGTTCATCGTGGTATTGATATTTTGTTAAATAATGACGAATACGGGATCATCGGTGCTGATAATTTGGTGTTTAATGATACTTTAGCACGTCAACGAGTGGTTAAAGAATACGCCAAGCGTCTTAATATAGAAGTTCCGGATGATTACCAGTTCATAGGTGGTAGTTGTTTTGGAGCCAAAAGTAAGGTTTTGCAACAGGTTAAACGTTTAAAGCTAAATTTAGACAGCTTTGACTACAGCAAGCGTAATATCTTTACTTTGGCTCATGCTATGGAAAGAATTATGGTAATTACCGGCTTAAATATGGGATATAAAATCTATCCTTTGCCGGTAAAATACGACAATCATGATAGTGCTGTGCAGAAGCATTTGGAGAAATTAGAGGCTCAAGATACAATAATTGCGCAAAAATTGGCGGAAATAGGCATTACAGAGCCGATTTCGCTCAATATGGATATTGTTTCCGGTTTACATTGCACATTTTATCAGGGAATTTATAAAGGCAAGCCGGTGTTTATAAAATGGGGCGGAAATCCGGAAATTGCCGCCAATGAAGCTAAAATGCAAAAGATGTTCCATAAAGAATTGGGAGCTTATGTGCCGGATGTTCTGGCTTTTGACGAGGAAGCGCCGTTTGTGGTTACTCCTTATTTACAAGGATATAATTTGGAAGAACTGCGTAATTTGGGAATTTATGAAAAAGAAAAACAAATAATAATCAAATCTTTGACGGATATGAAAAACAAATTGAAATTCAGTAAACTGATTCATCGCGATATCAGACCGGCAAATTTGTTTTTTGCAGATGATAAGCTGTATTTGTTGGATTATCAATTTGCGACTACTTTAAATACCGACAACAGTTTGCAAGAGTTGGAATATGTTAAGCAGCATCCGAATATTGCCCGAGATTTGGGAGATATGTATCGTGAAAGCTCCAGCACTTGGAATGATGTTTTTTCCATTGATTTGGTAATTAACGAAATAAAAGATATTAAGACTATAGATGCTCCTAAAAGAGCCAAAACAACCAGAATTCGCAAGAGTAAGAAAGGAGAAAAGTTAGATGTCGCTGTTTAAGCCGGAAATACCGAATATCGGCAAATGTTCTTATTCTTCTCCGGATTTATATATTGCCAATCCTCAAGAAACTGTAATAGGCTCTTTTGTTTCTATAGGAAAAAAGGTTCGTATCGGACATGGTACGCATCCGCAAAACTATTTAAGTTCTTCTCCGTATTTGTATTTAGACAGGCTTGAGTATAAAACCTCAGCCACACCTTCGCATAATGAATGGGAAATATTAAAGCCGATTCATATCGGTAATGACGTATGGATTGGCGATGATGTGTGGATTAAAAACGGGGTCAACATAGGTGACGGGGCAATTCTGGGAGCAAAATCGGTTATTACCAAAGATGTTCCGGCGTATGCAATCGTAGTGGGAACACCGGCTCATGTTCTTCGTTATCGTTTCACGCCGGATATTATTGAACGTTTATTGAAAAGTAAATGGTGGAATTTGTCTGATGAAAAAATTAAACAAATACCTTATGATGATATAAATAAAGCATTGGAATTTATCGAAAATATTCAAAAAACAGAGGACGCAAAATAATGGCAAATACGGAAAACGAAATAAAAGCTTTGAAAAGAAGAGCGGCGGATTTGCTGAAAAAAGTAAAAGAGTTGCAAAGCGCAAAAAACAATGATTTGCTCAAAAGCAGTTTTACGGAGATATTGCGTATGCTGCAAAAGACTGATGATATATTTTATATGCGCTCTATGGGATTGTTGTTTCTTTTGAAACGTGATGCCGTGTTCGAACATTATGACTTTATCAAAGGATATGTTTTTGATTATCTTAATCGTCGTGGTGATTGGAATTTGGGGATTTTACCTCGTGATTGTGTGTTGTATGAAAAACATAAAGATATATTTGCCGATAATAATATTTTGGTGCTTAAGTACATTGCCAGAAACGGTCTGGTCAACAAATCGGTTGTTTCAACCGATTGGAAAGGGCAGATTTTTATGGAAAGCAGTTATCTGGGGCGTGAAAATTACCAAAATGATGATAACGGATTGGTTTATGCCGATCAACCTAAGCGAGCAATTATCGATGGTATTTCAGTCAGAGATTATATGTACGGCAAAAGTTATGAAGAAAGAATGTTGATATATCATAATGTGTATAACCATTTATTCACTAAGTATGCCGGTTCCGATTATACCAAGGTCAGCGGGGAGCTGTTAGATGCTCATATGGACAATGTTATTGTCAATAATCAGGGGTTCCATTTTATTGATAAAGACATTATTTATGACGGTGAATTGGATAAAAGTATGGTTTTATATCGTCAATTCGGGGATTCTGCAGAATATAAGTATTTTATCAGATATTATAATTTGCCGTATATGTCTGCGGAATACAAGGAAAAATACCCTTTGGAACATCGCAATACCGAGGCTATGCAGCAGGCACGTGAATTAAACGGATATTTGTTCGGACTTTATTTTTCCGGCAGAGGTTTATTGTCTGTTGCCAATTACAGTAAGGGATATACGCAAAAAGAGCAGGAACTTTATCTGGAAGAGCAGGAGTTTATTGATCCGGCTTGGTACGAACAGCAGTATCCTAATTTCAGAGATGATGTGCTTCATGAATGGGAAAAAAATGCGGTTCAACACTATATGAAATATGGTTGGAAAAAAGGTTATAACCCGAGTCCGGATTTTGACACAGAAGCTTATTTGGCTCACTATGCAAATGTTAAAAAAGAAAATATGAATCCGCTTTATCACTACGTTAAACACGGTAAAAAGGAAGGACGGGCAATATTCAAAGTGGCGGCATTACAAGATAATCAGGAGCAGATGGTTGTCGAGAGTGTTTCGGAAGATGTTGTTACAAATAATGAGCAGGAATAAAATATGATAAAGCAATTGCTGAAAGTTTCCCATAAACCATATATTCGTTGCTTGTTGTCAGCGATATTGACAATTGTTGTTTTGTGTTTTTCATACCAATCGTGGTTGAGTCGAGATATTGTTGTTTCGTTTACGGCAAACAGCGTTAAAAATATCGAATACCAAATATTCTATACTGCAGATAAAAAACAATCTTTTAATGCCAATCAGTCGGTGAGAAAAAATGTAAAGTCGGGTAAGCAAAAAGTTGAAATGGTATTGCCGATAACCAAAGTAGCTAAGTTTCGTTTTGATTTTGGGCATTATCCGCAAAAAGTTACGGTATCGGATTTAAAAATCAGAGGTGATTCGTCGGTTCGTCCGAATTTTAGGGATTTTAGCTTCAATCATATCAAAAAACACAAAATTAAAGGCGAAACTCTGATTATTGAGGCAGATACCGATGATCCGTTTATAACGTATAAAAAAATGCTTAATTTAAAAGCCGGGACTAAAATAGATTGGTGTCTGTTGGTTATTTTGACTGTTTTTCCGTTTTTATTGTTTTATAAATTACTCCAATATTTAAGCGAATATAAGTTAAAAAGCAATTTTTCTCACATTGATATGGTGTTTTTGGCGGTGTTTTTTGCAATGCTTTTCTTGCCAATGCTTAATATTTCTAAATCAACGGCATCTGAACAGGAAAACCGCACTTTAGCTCCCAAACCGCATTTATTACATCATAATCATAAGGTTAATACTAAATATGGTGCTTTATTTGATAGGTGGTATAACGATCATTTTATGGGAAGAAACGAGTTTATCGGTCTATATCGCAATGTAAAAATGTTTTTAGAACCGAAGGCCGGTGATGACAGAATTCTGATAGGCAAAAACGGTTGGTTGTTTTTAAAACCGAATAACGGATTGGAAAATTTTGCCAACAAGACAGAATTAACGGAAACCGAGTTAAGGAACGGATTGGCATATTTGCAACATATAGATGATTGGTGCAAAAAGCATAACAAAAAATTCTATTATTTTATAGCTCCGGATAAGCATCGTATTTATGGTGAGAATTATCGTTTAACCAATAAAGTTCGTTCAGATGAATTCGGACTTGCCGAACAGTTTGTAAATTATATTCGTAAAAATTCCGATATTAAGGTTGTTTATCCTCGCAAAGAATTGTTAAAGCATAAAAAAGACGGGTATGTGTATTTTAAGGATGATACTCATTGGTCTCCTTTGGGCGGGTACTATGGGTATATAGAGCTGATGAATGAAATTAATAAAGATTTTGAAATTTCCCCTGTAGAAGTTGCATCTTGGCAAAAAAGAATAGTCGAACACCACGGCTCTGATTTGCTTAAGATGTTAAACAGACGTAATAAAGAAAAAGTTATGTATGATATTCCGCAATATTCGCAAAAAGCTAAGTGTACATATAAAGACAAATATCATGTTAAAAAGTTGGGTGAAGTAAAATGTCAAAATGCGGACAATAAATACAGTGCGTATATTTTGCGGGATTCGTTTTTCAATACTATAATACCATATTTATCCGACAGTTTTAAGAATATCAGAATGGAGTGGAAAAATAATCCGGATAAAAGAGATTTGGCGGATATTGAAAAAAATTACGATATATTGATTTTGGAAAATGTAGAAAGATATACTCCGAGGATATTTGAACAAAAATTTACCAATTAGTAACAATAGTTTGTTACCATTATATAAGTAATATGTGGAGATTTGGCAGATGAAACAAAGTTTTAGAATGAAGTATAGAAATGTTATCTCGTTGGTAGTTGCGGCGATTATTTCGTTGGTAATGGTGGGTGCCGGTTATAAGTCTTGGTATGCTAAAAATATAAATGTTACTTTTCATTCGGTAAATACACGTGAAGCCACCTATACGCTTTATTACACTGAAGAAGCTAAAGACAAATTTAGCTCTGACAAATTTGTCGCCAAGAAAGTTAAAATAGGTAAAAATGATGTCAAAATAATTTTGCCGATTTCGCATTTGGCTAAAATCAGATTGTATTTAGGTAGCTATCCGGGTGTAATTAATCTCTCTAAATTCAGAATAAACGGAAAGGGAAGCGTGAAATTGGATAATTTCTCCGAAAATCAGTATAAAAATACGGATGGCGAGGAAGTCAAAAGTGACGGCAGTATAACGATTGTTTCCGATCAGGATAATCCTTATATGGTTATCGATAAAACATTCAACATCTATGCCGGATACGATATCAATTGGGTTAAATTAATTGCCTTTTTCTGTACAATGTGCGCAATATTCTATGT
>OMQI01000163.1 GCA_900313185.1 uncultured Rhodospirillaceae bacterium | reverse complement strand
GTGTATGATTTTGCCTATGAAGCAATTCAAAATGCCGGTGGAATGGATAATCTTCGTTCTATGGGATTCGATGGTATTGCGGCCAGAACCATTCGTTCATTTTGGAATAAAAGTGCAAATATGCAGAAAATGCTGAAAATTTTGCGCAAATTAGCTATGGATAACAGCGATCCGATTATCAACAGTTTGATAGAAATGTGTGAATATCGTCTGGGGCGCCCGAGTGATAAAAGCAAAAAACAAATGGAAAGGTTTATTGAACAAACCAGAAAACTAATGGCCGCCAGAGCCTATGAATTGACACGCCCACGCACGATGGCACAAGAGATGATTGCCGCTTTTCCGTCGGTATTTTTGGTTTATTTCCAGTGGCATCATAACTTTAGAAATATTTATCCGAAAGTACCGGAAAAACAAGTGTATTATGAACGGCAAAAACAACAGCGCCAACAAGCGGAATCAAAACTGGTCAATAAGATTCAAACCGAAGATATTCAAAAGGCTAGGGTGCGGGATGCGATGAATGACCAACAAAATCGTAATCGTTATGAGTATGAGAATACCACCAGAAATAATCTGCAGTCGGATAAAAAAGTAAAAGAGAATATCAGAGAAGATGATAACAGAATGCGTTTGGTTATTCAAAATAAAGAAAAAGAATTTAGAGAGAATGTCGAGACAGAGCGGAAAAATAATCAAAATATTTCTATTGCCAATATTGCCGAGCGCAATCAAAGACAGGGGTCAATTTAGAATTTATCATAATTTATGCGATATGTTCTTTCATCTGTTTTTTCCATCCACGGATATATATTTTTTCCGGTTAACACTTTGCCGTAAAGTTTGTCAGTGTTATCATCGGGATTTGCGTAATACTCAGACTCAATTACATTATACAAAGTAATATAATTAACCTCTCTTTTTTTAAGCAGTTCTTTTAATTTGTTTTCATCGGTGGTAAACCACATTATGCGATTATCTCTGATGCCCTCTACATTTGTATGATGAGGTGAAGCAACGGTATCAACATTTTGTATCCAAGTTAATTCAGGGCCGTTAAATGTATCGGCCAATACCACGCCTTTTAATTCCACAGTTTGAATTCTTTCATATTTATATTCGTACCAAGCAAAATAAAAAATCGGTAATACCATATATAGAAAGAGGGCTGATTTATACTTATCCCCTTTGTTTTTTAGGGCAAACAGGGTGATTAATCCGTATGCATATAACGGAGCAAATGCACATATATAGTATATATAGAAACGAGCAACAAACATACTTAAAGGTGCAGTTATAAGGAATAATAAGGATAAACAACGTTCGTGCGGTAATTTAAAAGACATGTATGAAGCAATAATCATTCCCAAGGCAACGGAAGGTAATAAAATAAAATCCAACGGAGCCATTTCCGTAATGAGCGGAACAAAGTATTTTAATACCGGTTCTTCATAGATTGGAGCAAACAAATTTTTGGTTCCGAACAATATTAGCATAATGACCGCCGATAAGGCTGAAAATCCGCAAAGAGCTGAAATTTGTTTTAATTTGCCGTGGAAATTACCAAAATGAAAAGCTATAAACGAAGCTAAAATTAAAGCGCTTAAAGCTACGTGAATGACAGATAATCGTGCATTATTAAAAATGCCATATCCGCCGAGCGGAGGATTAATAAGCCACGCTATTAAATTTGCGTAAAAGAAGCCCATAGCATAATACATAGGATTTTTACTGTCTTTTGCGGAAAAAATGACATCAATTGTTAAAATGAGTAGAGCAGTTCCGGCTATATATAATCCTTCCGGAGCCGAAGATGCCCAAAGTCCCACACCGCTTAAAATTCCTGCTGTAAATAATTCTTTGTAATTTTGTTTTAATTTGTAAGAACGCAATAATGCAGCTATGACAAACGAGAAAACAAATCCCATAAGACAATGGTGATCCGGTCGATAGAAGTCAAAAACACTTGTCAGTTTGCAACAAAATAACATTGAAAAAACAAAGATTAAGAAGAAAAATAATTTGTTATCTTTAACTTTTTCAATATACGGCTTAATTCCCCATAAAACAGATATCAGTGTTAAAATCATAAAAAACGGAGAAAAGAAAAACCCTCCGTAAAAGACGGCTTCCTTTAACGGTAAAAACGGTAAAAAAGGCAATGTGAAAATCAGCCATATAATATCGTTTATGCGAGTAAAGTGCAGAACAAAACCGTTAGGATAGTTGTTATAAGGAAATATTTTTTCCTGCCATTCAAAATTTTGCATCCAGTCAACTATGCGTAAAGCTCTGGTATAGCAATCCGTATCAACGTAAACAAATTCTCCGTGGGTTGTATAAATCAGCCAAGAATAACATAAGGTATATACGGAAATTATAATAAAAGACCAAGCAATATAATGTTTCCAAAAGCTTCGCAAAAAATCGGAAAACAGGTCGGAAAAATATTTGTTCATTATATTTCTTTCAATAATTTTTGAATAACAATTGCCGATTGCTGCGGAGCCTTTTCCCAAAATTCGGCATATTGCTCTGCGTGATGTTCAATCCCCGGTGTGTCGCTGATTTGTCGCACGGAAATCATCGGCTTATCATACAAATAGCAAGTATGCGCTATGGCCGCACTTTCCATATCAACGGCCAGAGCTTTAGGAAATAAGGATACAATTTTATCGAGAGCCGGTTTGGTGTCGACAAATAAATCACCGCAACAAATAAGTCCGTGTTTTAAATCCGGTAATAAAGAGCAGAGGTGCTTATCACTGTGAAAAAGTTCGGGCAGGTCTTGTACTTGTCCGATTTTGTTGGGAGTTCCGCACCACACGTCGTGATAAACAATATCATCGCCTACCACAAAATCACCTATATTGAGCTTAGGAGAAAGACCTCCGGAAATACCAATATTTATAATCAAATCGACGTTGAAAGTGCTTATCAAATCCGATGTGCATAAAGCGGCATTAACATTGCCCATACCGGAAATCACCGCAACAATTTCATTTCCGGCATAACTGCCGATATGAAAGTTGCATTTATGCAAGATTTTTGTTTCATAAAAATCAATAAAACTCGTAAAGAACTCCAATTCTTTTTGCATAGCAAACATCAATCCGATTTTTTTCATATCTTTTCTCCTTTAAGGGCATAATATTCAAAGATGACATTTTGTGCAACAAAAAAAAGCCTGCATCAGAACAGGCTTTTAGAAAATGGGGCGGATGAAGGGACTCGAACTCTCGACATCTGGTACCACAAACCAGCGCTCTAACCAACTGAGCTACATCCGCCATAGG
>OMQI01000013.1 GCA_900313185.1 uncultured Rhodospirillaceae bacterium | reverse complement strand
TTAAACGTTGCAGGTCAAAACGTTGACACCGCGACAATATGGTTACCGGAACTTTGCGGATTTCAGTGGTTGCAAAGATAAATTTAACATGAGCCGGCGGCTCTTCCAGTGTTTTCAACAAAGCATTGAACGCATTTTTAGAAAGCATGTGAACTTCGTCAATAATGTATACTTTATAGCGCGCACTGACAGGTTTGTAGCGAACACTGTCCAAAATTTCGCGCATATCATCAACACCCGTTTTAGAAGCTGCATCCAATTCAATCACATCTATGTGTCTGTCGGCGGCAATAGCCTTACAATTTTCGCATTCCCCGCACGGATGTATCGTCGGGCCGCCTTGTCCGTCCGGTCCGGTACAATTAATGGCTCGGGCAATCAATCTGGCCGTTGTCGTTTTACCGACACCGCGAATCCCTGTTAAAATGTAAGCATGATGCAAGCGATTATTTTTAATGGCGTTGGTTAATGTTTGCACAAGTGCGTCCTGTCCGAGCAAATCTTCAAACGTTTGCGGACGATATTTTCGCGCCAATGCAACATATTGCGTATTTTCTGTTTCTTGTGCCATACTAACCACTTTATTTGAGGCGAAGGAACTTGGACCTTGCCGTCATCGTTACGGCTGCTTCCTTCCGAACCTGACCGAGTTGGCGAAACCGCAACCCCAAGCCCTTCATAAACTGACTATATATTGAGCAAATATCCTCTTTTTGCAAGCAAAAAAATCAACTTATCGCAAAAATTACAAATTCATCAGAATATTTTGCACATTTGCCGGACTTTGCCCGTAAACTGCCGGCATACCGACATAACCGCCCGCGCTGCTTTCATCATAAGCGGAATAACCGCCGTAGAATTTCTGCGGTGCACTTTCCACCAAACTTTCGCCGCCGGACGTTACTTTAACAACATCCAAACCATGTTCGCTTTGCCCGCTCGGCAACACGCGGAAAATACCGCTCATGCCGTAATAACCGTCCGACCGCGTAATTTCCTGTTTCATAAGCGACTTATTCTTACGCGACAAAGAAGAAGCCAATGCCACCGCATCGTAGGCAAATATACTTAATCCGTTCGGACGCTCGCCGAACAATTCCTGATAATTCTCGGCAAAACGATTACGCTGTTTAATTGACATTACCGGATATACCGCCCCATACAACTCCGTTTCTTTGCTTAACCCCGTATTTGCCCATACGGATGTTCCCATAAACAGAACATCAGGAGCCGCCACATCATAATAGCTGAACATTGAAGAAATTGCCTTCAATCGGTTTCCGGTTTCCGGTATCAGTAAAGCATTAAAATCAACACCGCCGGTCTTCATTGCTGTTACCAGTGAAGTAAAATCCATGCTATCAGGCGCATAAAAACCTATTTTTACTACTTTAACTCCGCTTTCACGGGCGTTTTTCATAATTGAGCGAAACATATTAAGTCCGCTCTGATTATCCGGCAACACTGCCGCTAATTGTGTCCTACCCTGTGAGGCAGCATATTTTATCATTCTGCTGATTTGGTCATTATTAAGCAATCCCAACGAATAAACCCCTTCTTGCAAAACTGCCGGAGATGTCGAAAAAGAAATCACCGGAATATCTTTACTCTTAGCTTCGCTGCTGATTGCCGACACTTCATCGCTCAACAATGGTCCCAAAATCAAATCGCTATCGGCATTAATGGCATTTTCAACCGCCACACGTGCACCGCTGCTGGTACCTTTGGTATCATAAAATTGTACCACTAAATTATTGTTATTGATATCCCCTATTGCCATTGTTGCGGCATTTTTCATACTTTGTCCCATTGAGGCGACATTACCGCTCAGCGGTAGCAACATCGCTACACGAAAACTTCCGGAATTCCCCAAATCAACGTGAGAATAGTCAGTCGATTCGGCCGAACGCACCAAATGATTGTTTGGCAAATAACCGTAATAAGATTCCGAATATGAAGAACGGCGCCAAAATGTACAACTGCAAATTAAAAAGCACCCTAAAATGACACTAAATTTTTTTAACACTTGCATTTTTCCTCAAAATATCAAACAATGCCTTATCAATAAACCCAAAACACTTTTTTGTAAAGTTAAAGTTTAAGAAAATGTTAAGAAACGGTCTTTATATAGTCGCCACTCCGATTGGCAATTTGCAGGATATTTCGGCACGTGCCGCAGAAATTCTGCGAGATGCGGATATTATTGCCTGTGAAGACAGCCGAGTATCCAAGAAATTGTTTGCACTTTTAGGTATCAGCATAAATAAAAAATTTATCTCATACGAGGATCACAGCGAAGAGCAAAAAGCTCAAATGATAATTGATTTAATCAATCAGGGAAATTCGATTGCCCTCATATCTGATGCCGGTTCTCCTTTAATTTCCGACCCCGGATACAAACTGGTGCGATTGTGTCGTGAGCAAAACATTTATGTTACCGCTGTTCCCGGAGCTTGCGCCGTAATAACCGCTTTGCAACTGTCCGGATTGCCGACCAATCGCTTTATGTTTGCCGGATTTATTCCCAACAAAGAAAAAGCCCGTACCGATTTATTTGAGGAATTAAAAAACATCAATACCACTTTGGTATTTTACGAAACGGCTCCGAGACTTCTCAAAACACTGGATAAAGCTTCGGAGATATTCGGCAATCGGGAAATTGCCGTAGCTCGTGAGTTAACCAAGATGTTTGAAGAAGTTGTTTACGGAAATTTTGAAGATATTACCGCTCATTTTACTCAAAACGAACCACGTGGAGAATTTGTGCTGATAATTACTCCACCGCAAGAAAAAAAATCATCTGCGGATGATATAAAGGAAATCTTGCGTAAACGTCTTTGTGAAACATCGCTCAAAACAGCCGTAAAAGAAATTTCGGCAGAATACAAACTGCCCAAAAATGATGTTTACGCCATGGCCTTGGAGCTCAAAGATGAATAATTATCACAAAGGCAGACTGGCTGAATTTTTAGCTCGTTTATATATGATTTTGCACGGCTATTGCATAATTGAGCGCAACTATATTATCGGTCGGGGAACCACCGCCGGAGAAATAGACTTTATCGCCCGAAAAGGAAAAAACATTGTATTTGTTGAAGTAAAGCAACGGCAAACTTTGGATTTTGCCGCCTATGCCATTACCTATAAGCAACAGCAACGACTTATTCGAGGAGCCGAGTGTTTTATAAAGGACAACCCGCAATATCAGGGCTTTGATTTTCGTTTTGATGCAATTTTAATCGCTCTTCCGTTGCGGATTCGGCATATCAAAAATGCCTGGCATTCATAACCCGTGTAAAAAAATTTCATTTATACTTGCATTGCCGATTCGCTTGTGTTATATATTATAACGTTGTGATAATTGAGGAGACTTAAACGATGATAGAAATGCCGGAAAATCTCGTTGAAATGGCACTCAAAACTATGGGTGACCGTTGGAAAGTTATGATTATTCAAGAATTAATGGACGGCACCAAGCGCTTTGGTGAAATTAAAAAAGAGCTTGGCGATATTACACAAAAAGTTTTGACTGCCAACTTACGTGCTCTGGAAGAAAAAGGAATTTTAATTCGCACTGTTTATGCGCAGATTCCGCCAAAGGTAGAATATACACTGACTAATATCGGATACAGCTTAAAACCGGTGCTGGATTCAATGCGTCAGTGGGCAGAAGAATATTACGACCAGAATGTAAAAAATCTGGTTCCGAGCTTAGGTTAAAAGTTTTAAGGAAAAACCTGCTGAAAAGCAGGTTTTTTTTTATGGGTATATTTACTAAATTAATACTCTACTTATATATTTTAAAACTCGTAGGCGCTCGGTTTTTTCCACAAAACCCGAGCGCCTATTTTTAGACCTACTTGCGGCCGAAGGTAATAACCCTCTGACCTGTAGGATTCGATGCACTCTCCACATTATCAGTAGAGACCATAGCCAAAGTCTTTGTAGCATTGGCGTTTGCCTTTGCCTTCACCGCCTC
>OMQI01000023.1 GCA_900313185.1 uncultured Rhodospirillaceae bacterium | reverse complement strand
TGCAATCGCTTTATTAAACGGCACTGAAGTTATCGGCAAATACGACGAAGAAATGGACTTCGGACAAGCCGAAGTTTTGATTCCGCAAATAGAGAATCTGTTGAAACAACACGGTTTGACTTTTGCGCAAATCGGGCTTCTCGGTGTTTGTATCGGCCCCGGTTCTTTTACCGGCGTTCGTTCTTCAATTGCTGCGGCACGTGCTTTCTCGCTTGCCAATCCGCAAATGGCAATTACCGGTGTTTCGGCTTTTGAGGCATATGTTCATTCTCTGGATATGTCGGAACTTTCAAGATTAAACGCCGTTATCATTGAAACCAAACGAGAAGACTTCTATTTTCAGCTTTTTAACGGTAAATTGGAAAAATTGGAAGATGCGGCGGCATTACCCTATGAACAGATAATTGATAAACTCAAAGGGCAAACTGTTACCTTAATCGGCAACGGTGTAGAGCGTTTTTTGGATAAGCCGAGCGGTTTGGTTTTGCACGCCATCAGAATGGATAAAAGTGCCAATATTTCTGACATAGCAGCTTGCGCTTTGCAAAAATACAAGGCTAAAAAACTGAATTTTCCTAAACCTTTGTATTTGCGACCTGCCGATGTTTGTGTAAAATCGTAAAAATTGTCTGGATATATAATAAATAAGAGTGTATTAGTGTAACAGTTTTAATGAAATGTTTTTTTAATGTGAGGATAAATTGACCAGATCTGAATTAGTTGAGAGAATCGCTGCCAAAATGAATAATATGACTTTCAATTTGACATTGAAAGAGATTGACAGCATTGTCAGTGTGTTTTTTGATAAAATCACTAAAACGCTTTCTACCGGTGACAGAGTTGAAATTCGTGGCTTCGGCGCTTTTTCGGTACGTAATCGTAAGCCGAGAGTTGCCATCAACCCGAAAAATAAAAACAAGGTAGAAGTACCTTCCAAAAATATTGTTCATTTCAAAACCGGTAAGGAACTGCACGACCGCTTGAACGGATAGTTCCTCATTAATAAAAGGAGAATCCCGATGAAGTTTTTGCATTATCTGATTGTTATTCCGCTTCTGGCGGTTGCCGTTTGGGCAATATATACTGCCGATCCGGAAGGGGATGGTATCCCTTGTATGTGGTATTCTAAACCTTTTGATACCAAGTTGGTGCTGCTTATTTTCTTGGTATACGGATATATAATCGGAAGAATCGGAGCTTGGTTCGGATATTCTCCGCTCAGACGTGATTTGCGTCGTCAGAAAAAAGCCAACAAAGTGCTCAACAAAGAACAGGCTAAGCTCAATGAAACCGTAAGCGGATTAAAGCAGGATATCGCAGGTTTGCAGGAAAAGGCTCAAAAAGAAGCTCAACACATTGCTGAAGAAGAAAAAAAAGATATTAAAGCTTGGTGGAACGGATTTAAACAAAAAATCACGGCAAAGAAAGGAAATTAATTTATGAACTGGCTTACAGAAATTGTTCGTCCTAAGATTAAAAAGACGACACCCAAAGAGGTTGCCGATAACTTATGGGTCAGATGCCCAAACTGCAATCAGATGTTGTTTTCCAAGGAGTTAAAGGAATCCAATTATGTTTGCACCGCTTGCGGTCATCATCTGCGTTTGTATGTAGATAATCGTTTTCGTTTGCTGTTTGATAATAAGAAATACACAATCATTGATTTGCCGCAAATTAACGATGATCCGCTTAAATTTAAGGATTTGCAAAAATACAGTGATCGTTTGAAAGCCAATCGTAAAACAACCGGTTGCCAAGATGCAATTCAGGTTGCTCGCGGGAAAATCGGTGGTATGAACTCGGTAGTTGCCGCACTTGATTTTTCGTTTATGGGTGGTTCGATGGGAATTGCCGTCGGTGAGGGAATCGTTACAGCCGCTCACTTGGCTATTAAAAGCAGAGAACCGTTGATTGCAATTTCTGCCTCAGGCGGAGCTCGTATGCAAGAAGGTATGCTTTCATTAATGCAAATGGCACGCACCACTGCCGCAGTTAATGAGCTTAAAGAAGCAGGAATTCCGTTTATTTCTATTTTAACCGATCCTACTACCGGTGGTGTATCGGCCTCTTTTGCAATGCTCGGCGATGTTAATATTGCCGAAAAAGGATGTTTAATCGGTTTTGCCGGTCCTCGTGTGATAGAACAAACCATTCACGAAAAATTGCCGGAAGGTTTCCAACGTGCCGAATATTTATTGGAACATGGTATGGTGGATATGGTTGTTGAGCGTTCTAAAATGAAAGAGGAACTGGTTAAGGTCTTGAAGGTTCTAACCGCTCATATCAAAAAATAGTGGTCATACCGGTCTGTTATTATGCTGTCATGCCGGATTTAGTCCGGCATCTTTGTAGCCCCGGAATAACAAGAAAGTGGCAAAGATACCGGCTCGGAGGCCGGTATGACAGAAAAAAGTGCAAGATGACTAAAAGGTAGTGCAGAATAACGTATTATTATAACACAATAGCGACATAACAAAAAAAAACGGGGATAAACCCCGTTTTTTTTTGGTTCAACCTTCATACTACCAAACCTCGTTATATTTCATCGTAGGGTCGTTGAGGTTTTCATAATATATCTTACGATTAGCATCACCTTCCGCATTACCGGTCACACCTTTTTTATAATCGTTCGGAACTTCATTTAATATATCCATTCTTTCGATACTCTTTATAGTTTCATCGGTATTTTGATAATTCTTAAACATATTGGTGCGGTCAAAGTAGCAATAAGTGCTGACATACGAGTGTATAGAATTTTTTGCTACCGGAAACAGATTCCATAAAACCTCGTTTGCATCATCCCCTCCTATCGGAGATAACTCCTTACAAGGCCCACTTGCGCAAGCAAAGTTTTTATATTCATTATAGTGATACAAGAAACCTTGTAAAACGGCCCAACCACGAACATATTTTCCGTCAGGATTATATCCCACATAAGTTCCTTTTTCATCCTGACCTAAATCAGAATTCGTAACCACCGGAACCGCTTCGGTATGGAACCAAGTGCTTTGTTGGAACACTAATGGGCGCATACCTTGCTCCGATGCTGCTAAAACATACGAAGATTTAGCTACCGAAGAAGTAGAACCGGAGTCGCTACCATCGCCCTGCTTTCCGGTTGTATTGGTGGTATAAATCGGAATTTGAACACCGGCCGTTATACCAGAGGCACTAGAAACGCTTATAGTTCCGCTACTTCCGGTTACATCTTTCCCATCAGCATATAAGCCAGAAACCCCGCCAACACTCATAGATCCGTTGTTCCATTCAACATTCAATTGATGCAACCCCGGAGTTTTAGTTATTAATTCATTTTGCAGTATTTCTTTTTTATTGTCACTATCACCAAATGAGTAAGAAGCACGTGTGAGTTTATTAGTCATTTCCGAAGTATTGATATAGTATCCGGCACTATTGGAATCACCGGCATCGGCAGACAAAGCCAGCTGACCGGCCTGAGCCACTTCAAAAGCATACGGATTAATGGTAACCACACGTCCATATCCCGGAGGGCACTGCGGAGCCGGCACCAAACCGCTGTACGGAGATGCCCAGTTATTGGAAGTGTATTTGCCTGAAGAAGTTGAGGTAACCGCCAAGGTTTCCGTAGGTTCATCTACAAGCTTAAAGGCGTTATTCGCCAATTTAAAGTACATTTCTTGTTTGGTATCATCAAAAGTATTACCTGCCAGATAAATACCCTTGGTGATGAAGTCCGGCAAAATATCGCTTAAGCGGGCTCCGCCACGAGTGGTAAGCTTAATATCTTTCATTACCGAAGTATATGCCGGATTAACCATATAGGTATCATAGCGAACAGTCCCCTCACCATTATACTTATCCAGGAAATTTTTATTATCAGCGTCTAAAGTTATTAAAATTTCCGGAACTTTTTCTTCATTACCCTCTTTATTTATATTATTGGCAACAAATCTGCTGGCACGGATAATACCACCACCTTCATTAGCTCCCTTATTAGGATTGTTTACACTACCGCTATCAGAATTTCCCGGTTCAGGCACAACTTCTACCAAGCCTTTACGAACATAAACCGTTCCGGCGTGTAAATTATGTTTATCAACTATATCACCACTATCTGACGCTAAAGAAAGAGAGGCGGCAGTATTTTGTCCGCCCTTGTCAAATTTTACATACGCATCAGCTTCCGTATTTTTAGCTGATAAATCAACAAATACTACACGTTGAGCATTATCATTAGCCGTCGTTGTCGGAGGATTTGAATTTTTATCAACACCCTCTACAATATTGACACCGGCTTTCTCATCATCCGGACCGATTGCCATAAAGTGTGCGGTATCATCTTGGTCATAAGAGGTTATTTCCGAAGATTTTTTATTGCTTCCGGAACTGAATAAAACGTTACCGTGAGTAGTGATATTATAGTTAATATGCTCATTATTATTGGTTTCGACATAACTGTTGAAATCATTATAAACAGCGCTGTCATCACCGAATTTATCGGTAGTTTCCTTATTAGAGTTTCCTTTAATGGTTAAAATGTTATGCTCCTTTGCATCCATTACTTTGAAGTTGGAACCAACCATATCCACATCGCCACCCTGTCCGTAAACAACACGATAAGGATTATCATCGACATTTGTGCTTGTATCAGCAATTAAAATCTCGTCATTATCCGGATTACCGATTTTTAGTTCGTGTCCGCTGAGTTGCATACCAACATTGTCATTCTTAGCCGTAATCGCCCCATCTGTATCATCAACACTCTCTATGGTGATATCCTTACCTTTCGCCATAATATCGCCATATGTTTTGCTATTTTCGGTTGATTGTTTTAATTGCAAAGAGGCACCATCATCAGAGCCATTTGTTCTCATCAAAACGCCTTCAGAATTAACCCGAACATAAGTTCCGTCACTTCTGCTTGTTGTCGCTTCTGCTCCCTCGCCAACGGTTTTTGTATTGATGTCTTGCATAACTATCCCATCTTTATCGACTACCAACCATTTATATTGGTCATCAATATGTTCAGCTCCGCTGTTAAATGATGCCGTACGTAAATGCTGAGCATCAACCTGACCTGCTGCAAGCACACCTTTAACCATTGCATTAGAACCTATAACGACCGGAAAAGTCTGGTCTTTGGTATAGCTCGGAGCTATATCATTTCCGGCTGAATCTTTACCGTTAGTGCTCTTATCTGCACCCTTATAGCCGTTTTTCTCAATCATTACGTGAGTACCACCGACTTTAGCCATTCCGTTATCAATTTCTTTGTTATCGGTAGTGAGCTGGAATATTTCCTCGCCCAAAATTGATACGGTAGCATATTTCTCGGCATCCGTTGTCCCTTTTTTGGATTCACCGTAGAACAATTTTCCTTGTGTCGGATTAGCATTGTTAATTTTAAATTCATTACCGTAATTACCGATTTCCACGGTTCTTCCGCTTTCCAATTTTTCGGCCAATGAAACATCACCCCAGTTGGAAACTTTACCTTTATTACCGGCTACTCTAAACGGATACTCTTTGTTTGTGGTGCTGGTACCGTCTCCGTTATCGGTAGTGGTAATATCCGGCTTACCGAAGTATAAGAACCCTTCTCCGCCTTTCTTTTCAACCACAAACTGGCCGGCATAATTATTACCGTATTTTTCAACCAAAGCCGTCAATGAACCGCCGATATAAGCATTCGGGTTGGTACCGTCCGGTTTAATATATAATCCGTTTTGGGCATTAGCAGTATCCGCTGCCTCGCCCAAATGCGCCATATCCTTTTCAGCACCGACAATCAAACTGTTAATGTTTAAAATGTTATGATTTCCGATATTGTCTCTGTCATCCGGATCATTTTCGCCGTCGCCACCGCCCATATATAAGTCGGTACGCATTGCATTACGCCATTTTTCATCGGTATTTTCCGCAGTTCTTTGTAAATATTTGGTATTTTCTACCGCACCGGCGCCGGAAGTGCTGTTAATAACATTGGAAGATGCGGTCACTAAGGAGAACTCATTATTATCATTTGAACCGAAAACATCTTTCACTGCATTTGAACTTAAATTCCATACTCCGCCGATACCGTGTGCTGATTTATCTGCTTTAACATAACCGCCGTTGGCACCGATTAACGAAGCAATACGTGAGGTTCTTTCTTGCCCCAAACCGCCGGCACTTTTTGCCGGAAACAGAGCAAATGCGGTTAAATTGGTACCTTGACGCACAATCGCAATTTTAGGAGAATTATAATCGTACAATGCTTTTCCGTTATTAAAACCATACGGCATATACGGCTGAATATCCGACCACTCGACTTCTCTGACGGTATCCTGATCTGCCGGCGGTAAAGGATTGCCATCAGCATCTTCGGTCATTTCCTTAATCAAATTCCGGTAATTTGCCGCCATATAAGCTTCGGCCGCCCCCATATATGAGCGAACCGTGTCGGCGGTATTAATATCTTCTACCTCCAAAGTTCTCTCGGCGGATTTTTTATACATTGTCGGGGTGACAACGGCTATCAAACCAAGCATTGCTAAGGCTTCTATCATCAAGCCACCCTTTTGCACAATGTTATTTCTAATATTCTTTTTCATCGACGTTCTCCTTATAAAACTTTCCATAATACTTATTCGTCTTCGCATTTATCATCTTCTTTTTGCATCAACCGCACACAATGATTTGCCACATCAGATACCGGTAAGTGCATATATGCAAATAAACACGGATGAGCGCGGCAATCGGATTTAGCCTCGCTCCACAAAATTGATTTTCCCGATAATAATGTATATTCGTATATTTGGGTTTTATTTTTATCACGATTATATTTGCCGGATCTGGAACTGTAACCACGTAAAATACATTTATCATCAACACAATCGGTCCAACCATAAG
>OMQI01000101.1 GCA_900313185.1 uncultured Rhodospirillaceae bacterium | reverse complement strand
AACGATAACTCTGAAGAAAAGGTATCCTGATATGAAAAAGATTTTATTTACCGGCGGTGGTTCCGGAGGACACGTAACCTTGAATTTGGGATTAATTCCGTTATTTCAACAAGCCGGCTGGGACGTTGTTTATATCGGTTCCAAAAACGGAATTGAAAATGAACTGATAAAGAAAATTCCAAATGTACGTTATTATGCCATCGAAACCGGAAAATTACGTCGTTATTTTTCGGTGGAAAATTTTAAAGATATGATGAGAGTTCCTTTGGGGATTTTCCAAGCTTGGAAGATAATCCGTAAAGAAAAACCTGATGTTATTTTCTCCAAAGGCGGCTTTGTATCTTTTCCGGTTGTTTTAGGCGGATATTTAAGCGGTTGTCATAAAATCTATATGCACGAATCCGATGTAACACCGGGATTGGCAAATAAAATATCCTTACCTTTTGTCAGTACATTTTTTACCACATTTGCCGATACCGCCGATTATGTAAATCACAAAGATAAGATAAAGTATGTCGGTCCGGTTTTAACCGACAGACTTGAAAACGGTAATATTGATAAAGCACGGGATATGTGTTTCTTCAATTCCGACAAACCGGTTATTATGTTTGTCGGTGGTTCTCTCGGAGCTAAAAGCATCAATACTGCCGTTATCAAAAATTTAGAAAACTTATTGGAAAAATATCAAGTCATCCATATTTGCGGCAAAGGACAAACTTTGCAAGCAAAATGCGACGGATATATGCCTTTTGAATTTGTTGATGCCGAATTTAAGGACTTAATGGCGCTTGCCGATGTGGTAATTTCCCGTTCCGGTTCTAATGCCATTTTTGAACTGTTAAGCCAAAAAAAGCCTATGCTTCTTGTACCACTTCCGTCGACTTCCAGTCGCGGTGAACAATCGCTAAATGCCCAATCATTCAAAAAACAAGGATTTGCCGAAATTTTAACCGATGATGAAGTATCTGATAAGCTCGTGCAAAAAATCGATGAGGTATTTCAATTCCGTAACGATTATATCAAAAATATGAGCGAAGCCGAATGGAAACGCACTTCCAATAAAGAACTGTTTGAGATTATAGAAAATGAGCAGAAAATATAAACATATCCTGTTTTTAACCGGTGCAGGCATATCGGCAGAATCCGGACTTTCGACTTTTCGTAGCGAAAACGGATTATGGAACAATCACCGAGTTGAAGATGTAGCCACCATAGAGGCTTACTTGCGCAATCCTGATTATGTGCATCAATTTTATAACGATATGCGTCCGGAATTACTTAAAGCTGAACCCAATCCGGCACATTTAGCCATAACCGAACTGCAAAACAATCATCCGGCCGAGGTTAATGTGGTTACGCAAAATGTTGATACTTTGCACGAAAAAGCAGGTAATACAAATATTTATCATATACACGGACAAATAAATCAAATAGTCTGTATGAATTGCGGACACGTATTTGAAACTTGGGGAGATGTATCTTCCGAAGACAAATGCGAAAAATGCGGTATTACCGGTATGCTCAAGCCAAACATAGTTTTTTTCGGAGAAAATTTGCTATATATGAACAAAGTTGATGAATTACTGAAATCATGCGACTTATTTATATCTGTCGGTACTTCCGGCGTAGTTTATCCGGCAGCCGGATTTGTGCAAATTGCTAAAATGTTCGGAGCCGATACTATGGAATTGAATATGGAACAAACCTCCAATAATCGCCTGTTTGATCGCCACATATATGGTCCGGCCGGCACCACTTTACCGGCATTGGTAAAAGAATTACTGGATAATAAATAAAATATATTTAATCTTCCGGCTTTAGCTCTATCAAAATTACATCACCGGAAGTCCCTACCCGCATCGGCGGTCCCCAATATCCGACACCTCGTGAAACAAGCACTTTGGTGTCATCTTTTTCGTATAATCCTGCCACCATACCGTCATTACCAAGCTTTGTCAGCCAATTAAACGGGAAAATCTGTCCGCCGTGTGTATGGCCACATACCATTAAATCTATCTTATTGTTTGCGATTTTTTTCAACACGCTCGGAGTATGCGAAAGCAGAACAATATATTCATTTCCGGCATTTTTAATACTTTGCTCGATATTTACACGAAACGCTCTGTCATCGGGAAGTCCTGCGATATAAACCCCGGTATCCTGAAGACCAGCTCCGCTGTTATGCAATACTTGCCATCCTAATGTAGCAAACTCAGCTTCCCAAGCATAGGGATTAAAATACGTTTCGTGATTACCCAAAACATAGAACACGCCTTGAGGAGCTTTAATTTTCTTCAATTCTGCTATTTGTTTTCTGATACTTTCGACTACGTCATCTCCGATATCACCGGGAAATAAAATGGCATCAGGCTTTAATTCATTAAAAAACTTCACCCAAGACTTTACTTTATCTGCTGAAATCATTTTTGTAATATGCAAATCCGATGCCACTAATAATTTAACAGGCTTTTTAATCCGCTTATCGTAAAAAATATAATTCAATACTTTGGGATTTCTCTCGGCGACATATACTCCATACAAGCTCACAACTAAAACGACCAGAACCGTAATTATATTAACATCAGCCACAATATTATCTTTAAGCGGAGAAATTATCAACCAACCATTGCTGAAATAATACAAGAACCACCAAAGAGCATCACGGATAAGCAATACCATCATCAATAAAAATGCGAATCCCTCCAAAAAATATCCCATCTTGGCAAATAGTGAATAAATCTTAAGCGGAATATCCTTTCTGGTTTGCCAATTCCAGATAAGAACAGGCGAAAACCACGCAACAAACAAAAACATATAAACCGCAATTTTAACCCATTCGGCACAATCACAATATCCAACCAACGGCAGAGCCGTCAGAATAACGCATAAAATAGCTATTGCAGAATATACAATCCAAAATGCCATAAATTTCTCCTTTTTTAATCTATTGCACTAAATATAACTTATTTT
>OMQI01000138.1 GCA_900313185.1 uncultured Rhodospirillaceae bacterium | reverse complement strand
TTGCGGCAACAAATGATGTATTGCCAAAATATGAAAAGCATCACGCAAATTACGCAAATATTTATCTAAGGCTTTATCTGCCTGCTCATATTGCAAAATACTTACCGACGACAACATTTTCATATTGCTGACGATGTCACGCAAATCTTGAGTAGTCTTTATTCTTCGCCTTAAGATTTCTACTGCCATTGCCCTACTCTTTTGTTGTTAATGCTTCCGTAAACGCATCGGTCAGCAGTTTGATTTCTGCTTCGCCGAGTTTTTCTCTTCTGTATACCATCTGTTCCAAATGCGGAAATTCTTCGTGCAAAACTTTAATAATTTTCTGTTGTGCCGATAAATTTTCTTCAGAACTCAATCCGTCAAATAATCCGGCATTGGCTGCCGCAAATACCGCTATTTGTTCAGATGCACTCAATAACATAAACTGACGTTGTTCCAAAGTAGAACGAATCGCCTGTCCTCGCCTGATACGAGCTTGAGTTTCTTTATCCAATTGGGTGCCAAATTTAGTAAACGACTCTAATTCCTCAAATTGGGCATAAAATAACTTCAATGGTCCCACTACCGCCTTATATGCCGGAAGCTGAGCATCTCCGCCCACACGTGAAACCGATTTTCCGGTATCAACCGCCGGCATAATTCCTTTTTGGAACATCGGTGCCGATAAATAAATCTGCCCGTCGGTAATCGAAATAATGTTGGTCGGAATATACGCCGATATATTACCGGCCTCGGTACTGACAATCGGCAAGGCGGTTAATGAGCCTCCTCCCAATTCGGCACGCAAACGGGTTGCCCTCTCCAACAAACGTGAATGAATATAGAAAATATCACCAGGAAAAGCCTCACGTCCCGGCGGACGGCGCAACAATAAAGACATTTGGCGATATGCTCGGGCGTGATTGGTCAAATCATCATAAACTATCAACACATCTTTGCCCTTATACATAAAATATTCGCCGATGGAAGTAGCGGCATACGGAGCAATAAATTGCATACCGGCTTCATCATCAGCGGCGGAAACCACCACAATGGTATTTTTCATCGCCTGATATTTTTGTAAATCGGCGATTACTCCGGCAACTGCGGAATTTCTCTGGCCAATGGCGCAATAAATGCAAATAACATTGCTCTCTCTTTGATTTATAATTGTATCCAAAGCAATTGCCGTCTTACCGGTTTGACGGTCACCCAAAATAAGTTCACGCTGACCACGTCCGATAGGTGTAAACGCATCAACGGCTTTGATACCGGTTTGCAAAGGAGAAATTACCGGCGCTCTGTCCATAATCGGAACCGCCTCTATTTCAATAGCCCGACGTTCATTAAATATAATCGGTGCCTTACCATCCAACTGTTCTCCAAGCGGATTGATGACTCTGCCCAATAAATTTTCGGAAACCGGAACATCTAAAATACGATGTGTACGTTTTACCTTATCACCGGCTTTTACACTGTCTGGATTATCTAAAAATACCACGCCCACCGAATCTCTGTTAAGTGTTTGCACCATACCTTGCACGCCGTTTTCAAACATCAGCAACTCATCCATTTGTGCTCCGGATAAACCGCTGACAATTGCCGTTCCGGATTGTACGGATTGCACAACACTCACTTCTTCCTGTTTAATATCGGCTTTTAAATCGTCAATTGTTTTTTCTATGGCCGTAAAGGCATTGTCGCTTTTCATCATAGCACACCTCTATTAATCAGATGCGAAACTTCTTTAGTCATTGATTTTTTGAACTCTTGCAGATACCCGTTCAAACTCCATTCAATCATATATTCTCCGCTTTGCAAAATTATACCGCTCACCAAATCATCATTGATATTGTAGCTAAATTTTACCTTATCGGAAACACCGCATTCCTTACGTAAAAATTCTTCAATCTGTTTTTTAAATTCCGTCGACAATACTTGTGCCGATTGTATATGCAAAATCGTTTGTGATTGAAGATTTTCTCTCAATTTGTTTCTTTCTTCCTCAGACATATCTTTAATTTTTTGAATAAATTGTTTTATTATCCACTCGTTCAAATCTATATCGGCCATTTGTCGTAATGCTTTTTCGGCAAACTTATTAAAATGCTCGGCAATCAATACTTGCAATGCGGTATTGAAACTTTTTTGCTCGCTTTGTAATTTAGCTTTCCATTCCTGCTCGGACTGATGATATTGATTTTCGGCTTGCTCACGCAAATCTGCCGCCAATTTTTCGGCCTCATGATGCACTTCGGCGAGAACATTTTGCTTTTCACGTTCTATTTGCTGTGCCTTTTGTAAACACAGCTTTTCGGCTTTCTCGGCTTTAATTCTTGATTGAGCTGCTTTTTCAAGCTCATCTTCAATAAATTTCTGTCTGGCTTCCACTGTTTTCAAAACCGGTAAATACAAAAATTTTCGCAGTAAAAACAGCAAAATCAGTAAATTAAAAACCTGCGCTATGAGTGTAAACCAATCAATACTCATCGTTTATCCTTAAAAATCAGTTCTGAGAAATTGCATAATTCCAAAACGGGTTAGCATAAAGCGCCAGAAAAGCAATCAAAAGTGCATAAAGAGCAGTTGTTTCAAGCATTGCCAAGCAAACAAACATTGTTGAGCGAATCCGACTTGCTTCATCCGGTTGTTGCGCCATTGCCTGCATTGCCGCTGCAGCGGTCTGACCTTCTCCCAAAGCAGAACCCAGACTGCCGATACCCATACATATACAAGCACCCAACACCGATACTGCTCCGATAATTGCATAAGAATCCATTTTTTTTCTCCTTTCCTGTTAAATTATTTCCGATTGTTCATCATATTCTTTTACGCTTGAGCTGTATACCACCGCCAAAAGCGCAAAAATATAAGCCTGAATAGAGCCGGTCAACAGCCCCAAAGATTGCATTAAAAGCGGTGCCACAAACGGAATAAAGGCACTTAATATCATCGCAAACATAACTCCGCTCAACATATTGCCGAACAAACGCAATCCCATTGCCAAAACCGAAAAAATCTCGCTGAAAATATTAAGCGGTAACATTAACGGCATCGGCTCTATAAACTTCTTCAAATATCCTTTTACTCCGGCATTTTTTATGGCAAAATACGGAATGGCGAAAAATACCACCGTTGCCAGAGCCATCGTGGTGCTGAGCGAGGCTGTCGGCGGGCGGAACCACGGAATAAAAGTCAGTAAATTGGCAACCATAATAAAACAAAACAATCCCAGCGCCATTCCCAAATATTGATTATTTTTGGCACTACTGGTATCTTTAGCCTCTTTTTGCAACCACAAAACCAAGGTTTCCAACATTATCTGACATTTCGAAACATCTTTTTCATATTTTAGATTACGGGTAACCAAAATTGAAAACAGTACTATCAAGGCAATAACCAGCCAACTGTTGAATATGGTAACATTTATTGCAAAATCACCCCAGCTGATTAAATTTATGGAATCGTAGCTTTCCAAACCGATTTGCTTATCGGTTGTCGGAATATCCCACCACTTGGAAAAGTCTACTTTAAATACCATATTCACTCCGCCTTTTGTTTGTTATTATCTTTTATAAAACGAGCTTTCTCATGCCAAATAATTATCACCTTGGTTATAAAAAATGCTATCACATAAAGTGAAATAACCGCAACATTACGATGTCCTATTAAAAACAGCACACCAAAAAACAAAGCCATTCGGCACAAAGCCGTTAAGGCAAATATTTTGAGTTTGTGCTTTAATTCGCTCAAATGATTAACACTCCAACGCAAACTGTAAAAATAAACAATGCCCACCGCAATACCGCACAGCACCGCCAAAACCAATCGCCAATCTTCTGCCTGTTGCCACATAAGTCTCAGAAAACTACCGTTCATTTTCATCTCCTTGTTTTTTTATGCCATCGTCTTCCAATTGTTTTATTTTGTCTTCTTCTATTCTGAACCACCAATAAGCATTGAATGCTCCCCATACGGCGCCGACAAACAATAAGGACAATCGCCAGGAAAAACGCTGCGGTAATATTTCATCAAGATAACCTCCGCACCAGATTCCCAACAAAATCGGTACTATAATTACCCCACCCAATGAAGCAATCATACCAAACTCCGAGCTCCAATTCCGATACGGACGGCGCTTTATTTGCTCTGCCTTATAAACCAAATTATCGCAGACTTTTTTTCCTCTCGGTGTCTTTTTTAAATCAGACATCTGCGCCCCCCTGTCTTAAGTTGATAAAGCCCCTGATTAATCCGGCCTCCAATCTGGCCATTGCCGCATTCAATTCTTTACGGTCTTCTTCGTCTTGCTTAAATTCCAAACGAATTATTTTTTCCAAATCGTCCAACGTATCGCCCAAAACCGCTTTTTGTACGG
>OMQI01000189.1 GCA_900313185.1 uncultured Rhodospirillaceae bacterium | reverse complement strand
CTCCCCTACACTTTTTGAACATAAATTTATGATGACAAACTATCCTTTCGGAGAAATAAGCCATTGGACACGTCTTTTCGATATTATTATGAGCTTATGCACATTGCCGTTTTATTTTTTCGAACCGTTAAAAGTAGCCGTTTATTACGGCGGTTTGCTGGTCACTCCTTTATTTTTCCTGATGACATTACTTTGTGTGGAAAAATGGGGAAAAACAGAACTAAGTCTTCGCAGCAGAATATTTTTATACTTGCTGTTTATTATCAATCCTGATTTTCATCACACTTACGAACTTGCTCGCCCCGATCATCACGCTGTCATTCTGTTTTTAGCAATGGCACAAATGTTAGCCTTGCATAAATTTATAGACAGCAAACGGCTAAAGCCTATAATCATATCTGCTATAATATGCGGTTTAAGTTTATGGCTCGCCGTTGAAGGATTGTTTCTGTATGTAGCGGAATTGATATTTTTGTATTGCTGTTATTTATTTTCTGCGACAGATAAAAAAATTTTACAAACATTTACTCTAATTTACGCTATTACCATTGGGGTATGTTGGCTTATTAATCCGCCTTATCAAGGATGGCTGTACATGGACAATGGGCGGATTTCCCTGCTTTATGTGTCTGTAGCATTTTATGTATGGGGTACTTTGTGGTTAACCGGAAAAATTTTCCGAAACAAAATTTCGCAAACAACAGCTTTAGCATTATCTGCTATTATTTTGCTGGCAATTGTTTATTACGCCGGATTACTTGCATCGCCTCTTGATGAAAGGATAAAAATCGCATTTACCGACCGTATTGATGAAATGAAAAGCGGCTTTACTTTCAGATGCATGTCTTTCCCTCTGATTTCATTTTTCTTTTTATACGGACTGTGGCAAAATAAATATAAAATTGAAAAAATTTTATTATTAACCGTATTTTTGGTTATATATACCAGCCTCACCGCCTATGCCAGACGTTTCTTCGGATATACTGTATTGTATACAACTTTGATAATAGTGCTCCGACTTGAATACTTGCACTTAAAAAACTTTGCATATTGCGGCATTATTGCTTTATTGATTGCCCTTAATCCGTTAGCTTATTATTTTGATAATTTGGTAATTAATGATAAAAGCAGTAAAATTGATTTTAACGTTAATACGCTTAATTACATTAATTTTCCGCAAGGAACGATTGTCAGTGATTTATTTATATCCCCATATATATTGTGGTATGCAGAGCGGCCGACTATAGCCTCTCCATATCATCGCAATGTAGAGGGAATTATTGATAATCACGAAATCTTATTTTCTGATAATGAAGATAAGGTAAAAGAGCTCTTAAAAAAACATCAGGTTAAAGTGATTATTTTACCGCTTGCCGATGAAACTGATCCTTATTATGTAAATCCGTCTCAAAATTGTGATAAATTATACGGACAAATTATGGCTTGCAACACCTATCCGTCTTGGTTGCATAAAGTATATCGCAATGGTAAATACCAAATGGCAATTTTTGTCGTACATTTAGAATAAAATTTTAGTGAAAATATTCATAATTAAAAATTGGAGGAACAGAAATGAAGCACATATCATTAATCACCACTTTGTTGGCAATACTTTCCGGTTGTTGTATATTGGGTAGCGAGAAAAACACCAATCAACAATGTAATTTTGAAAAATCAGTGTGCGAGAGTAATCTTCAGGCACTCTATAATGGTATTGAAAAATTCCACGCTAAAGGCGGAGCATATATCATTAAGGATATGGATACCGGTGAAACACTCGAAAATACAAGCGTTAACTTTGATGAGAATACTGTTTACAAAACTCATTTTTCTAAAATTAAATTTGATAATAAAACAACTCCGGAACGCTTGCTGAATAAGTATAGCAATTTGGTAAAAAATTCCGGTAAAGGGTTACATCAACGGTTGCGTGACAATGTTATTGGCGTAACAGGAAGTACCGGCAGAAAAGCGAATGTTAAAAATGCAGAAGTTTCGGGCATTACCGCAACCACTCCGAAAAAAGACGAAAAAATTGTTATCACCACATTTTTAGGACACTTCAAACATAATGATAAAAATTATGCTTTTGTGTTTATAATGGATGAACCGAAAGGAATAAAATCAACCTATTTATGGAATACGGCAGGTTGGAATATTGTACCGACAGCGGGAAGTATTATTGAAAATATTGTAAAGTAAGGGAAATATGTCCTTAAAACTGAT
>OMQI01000038.1 GCA_900313185.1 uncultured Rhodospirillaceae bacterium | reverse complement strand
TGTCGGACAAAGTTTTATCGCCACGTCCGGATACAGAAATTTTGGTGGAAGCGGCATTACAGCTTTTACCCGATGATAAGCCGGCGAAAATTTTGGATTTAGGCACCGGTAGCGGTTGTATTATTGAATCGTTACTCATAGAAAAACCTTTGGCACGTGGTGTGGCAGTCGACATTTCTGCCGATGCTCTGGCTATTGCTCAAAAAAATGCCGCTAACTTGGGCTTAGTAAACCGACTTGATTTTGTTCAGGCTGACTGGTTTGATGCCTATTTTACTCAACGTTTGACACAAAAATTTGATATGATTGTCAGCAATCCGCCATATATTCCAAGCCAAGATATTGAAACCTTGATGACGGAAGTCAAAAATTATGACCCGATGTTGGCGCTCGATGGCGGAGCCGATGGCTTTGACAGCTATAAACGGATTGCCGAATTGGTGCAAAATTTGCTCAAAACCGAGGGCTGTATTTTGATAGAATCCGGTGCCGGACAAGCCAGACAGATTTCCGAAATTTTTGAAGCACAAGGATTGCATTTGCTCAATATTTATCCGGACCTTGCCGACATTGAAAGATGTGTGGTACTGAAAAAGTAAAAAATATCTTGTAGTTTTTTTATCTACCAATAATCGTAAAAAACGCTTGCACCGGCGGGAAAAAGGTGTATATATGTAGGTAGAGCAGTTTTTTTGTCGCTCGGTTTTGTTTTAATTTAATATGCTCAAAAGAGCTGATTTTTGTTAGTAGGTTTTAGATGAAAAAAATAAATAACGGTAAATTTCGTAACAACAATAGCAATAATTACGGCAATGCCATATATTCACTGAATTATAAGTTTGACAGTGTTTGTTCGGCCGGTAAATTTTGCGGTACGGCGCTGGACTTAATTAAAAAATATAATGAACTTGCCAAAGAAGCTCACAGCAACGGAGACTATGTGGAAATGGAAGTTTTTCGCCAATATGCCGAGCACTATCGCAAAATTGTAACCGAAATTAACGAACGCAAAAATCAACAACGTGAGAACAATCAGGCAACTCAAAATACGGGCACAGAAGTTTCGGCAGAAAATACGACACCTGCCACCGACAACGGCTTGGTTGAAACCGAAGCCGCACCGCAACAGCCACAAACGCAGAACGAACAAACAGACGAAAAAACATTGGCTAAACCGACCAGACGTCGGCGTAATTTTACTCTTGTTACGGTGTCGGAAGATAAAACGGCTGAAGCTACGGTTTCTGCCAGCTCGGAAGCTTCAGCAGAAGTGCCGGCAAAACGCCGCACTTTAACACGTAAACCGCGCACACCAAAGAAAGCCGAAAATGAACAATAAATTAGATATAGCACGGCATATTGCCGAAACAGCCGACGTTACAACGCCGGAGGATTCGGTTGTGTTATACAGCATCAGCTATCTGCCAAGTACCGAAAACAAACAGCAGGCTCACGCCTATATACGCACGCATCCGTCAGCGATGATGCTTGATGATACCGATTGCGGCAAGCAACTGATGGCCTTGGGGTTAGAAACCGGTAGCGGTACACCGCCGGAAGAATTGATGCAAATTTGGGCGATTGCTTCTCGACGGTTTATTATGGCGGCATCGGGGAATGTGACGGCGTTTGTTAAAAATGCCGACCTGCGGAGTACTTTTGTTTCGGTTGAACTGCCGTTGATTTTGCAAAATCCGCGCATTGAGCACATTAATGGCATCGATAAGTATATTTTTGCACAACAGTGGCATTGCAAGTAGCCACGTGAGCACGGGAATTTTCAGCAAAGACACGTCATTTTTGAACCGTTTTTTATATTGTAGTCATTCTTGCTTATTTTATATTGCAGTCATTCTTGCCTGCTTATTTATCACTGTCATTCTTGCCGGTAAGGGCGAGAATCTCCGAACGCCAGTTCGGCAGTAAGCACGTCATCGCGAGCGAATGTTAATGAACGTGGCGAGTTCGAGCAGAATAATGAATGGTTTTACCGCACCAAAGTGCGGAGATCCTCGGCTTCATTACATTCAGCCAAGGATGACAGGAAATAACAACGCTCAAAGCAATTTTTTGTTTTTCTATCAAAAATGTATTGACAAAATATAAAATTTTTGCTAATTTAGACTTAAGCAAGATGAAAAGACTTGCCCGAGGTGTGGAAACCTCTAAATAGGCGTCAATGCAAGACGTTAAATTTTGCAAGCCCGATGGTTATCTTTATGTGATGATCGGTGGGCGGCAAAATAAGCCGTTTTACAAAGACATCATATAGATATTCTAGACAAATATATGGCTGTTTAGGCCAATATGTCGCACTATTCCTATTTATAGTTTCCAACCGCCGGTCGCTTTTCATCAAGCGACTAGTTTTATTTTTAGCGGATAAGGAGAAAAGAGATGAGTGATATTGTTGAAGATATACTGGGCAGAAAGTTTGAGGTTGAACAAGACGAAAAAGGTAATGAAGTCTGGCGCTCGCAGGAATATCCGGAATTTACGTTTAAATCGATAGAAAAATATAAAGATGAAGATGGTAATTGTCTTTTATATGCAGACAAGTTTGGAGCTTCAACTTGCGAATATGATGAAGCAAATGAAATAATTAGGAAAAAAGAAAACAACGTAACAGAATATCCGACAGAATTAGTGGATATTATGCCTGTTACAAATCAAATGTTTGTTCCTTTGGTTAATAATAAGGTTGTTCTTGATGGTAACATTCGCGATAATGCTGTTGCATGTAATGCAATGCAAGATTCTGGAATGTTAGAAAAAAGAGAATATATACAAACCACTAGATACCATGGTGCATATGTTGCCCCAGGAAGCATGGTTTTAGCTGCTGACATAGCTTCAGTTTATGGAAACTTTAATAAAGAAACAAATGTATTATACCGTAACATAAAAAGAAAGACGGCAACAATAGACACACCTTTGGAACAAATCAAAACTGTGGCATCAATGTTAAATGCGAATCAAGAATTAAGAAACGCAATTCCGCATCCACAATTTAATGAAATAATGACAGATTTTGCTGAAAATGCTTCATTAGCATTAAAAGAGCACCCTGAACAGGCCCAGCAGATTTTTGATGCTTTTAATTCAATCAAACAAAGCGATGTAGATAAGGCAGCGAGAGAATATAATAGGGATTTTTATGAGGCATTGGCGAAAAATGCACCGCAAGTATTTATTGACAATGCATCGCTTATTCATCCGGATAATCGTATCAGATTTTTACCGGATATTGCAGTGGAGCATAAAAGATTAGCACTACAGGCATTTGATGCAATGCCTTCTTTGAAAGAAAAATGGGATCCTTGTTACGTTGGGAAGTCTGAGAGATATAAAGCATTTTCTACTTTTCTTGATATGCAATTACCTGATGAAGATAAAGAAAAGATGTTCACAATCTTATTTAACGATAAAATAACAACGAGTGAGCTTATTGAGTATGCTGATGGCTTTAGAGGTGTCAAACCGAGTTTGGATAAATATATAGAAAATCATAATACATATTCTGATGAATTCTGCGAAGCGCTCATGCATCTTGCGTCGTCTATTGATGATGCTTATTGGATAAACCCGTATATAGATGATATGATAAAAAAACAGAAAACTTTATCTGTAGAATTTTGTAGAAATATTGGTAAATATGCTAAACGTAGCACGGAGTATACAGGAGAATATTTACAAGCATTAGGAAAACTGCCAGTCGGTGTTGATAAAACCGAATTTTATAAAAATCTTGCAGATATAATAATCAATCCCAATGGCGGACATATTTATAGCAGATTATCTAATGAAGATAGACAATCCGCAATTGATTATATTACGCAAAGTCCTGAAAAATTATCTCCGGAATTCTGCGAATATATGATTGAAAGCGCAAAAGATATGTCTGATTGGCGAAAATACGAATGTCAACCAATTCTCAAACGTATTGTCAACGAGGATATTTCTTATTTCTATAAACATAGGGATGTCTTTGATGATAACATATTCACTCAACAAGTCGCTATCAAAGACCATTCGCTTATTCCGAGTCTGAAAGGTATTTCAAGAGAAAACTTTGATGCGTTTGCCAAGATTTATGAAGAGGAGTATGCTGTCGCAGAATACGATATTGATGAGCGGAATATGGGCTTAAAAAATGTTGTTCTTGAAAAAGAAAATGAAATTATGACAACCATCAAAGATAACATCAGCAAAGATGATTATTACGATCATACCCCTCCTAAACCTGTCCAAGTTTGGCTGGTTAAGAATGCCAAAAAATTTCCAAATTTGGTAAGTGAGATTCTTAAAGAAAAAGAACTCCCTTATGTTGAGATGTGTGTCAGAAACATCGAAAATCCGGAAAAAGAAAATATTGCTTCTTTGTTGAATAGGTTGGAGGCAAAAAAAGTAAAATCCTTTGCTGATTTTCAAGATGCGCAAGAGTTCGTTGCTCGCCGTGATATGTGCATGCGGGCGTGTCATTCTTTTAATAATGAAAAACAACAAGAGTATTATGCTCAAAATCCGGAAAGAGATCATATAATATTTTCAGTATTTGACAGCGGTCAGCTTTCTTATGCAATGGCAGAATCGGGGGTGGATGATTTCAAGACAGCCGGACGAGTTGCCAAGCTGTTTTATGCCTTAAATGAACGTCCGGAAACTTATAGTTCCAGCTATAATCAATATTATCCAAAAGATTTGTTGCCGATTGCCAAATCTGAAGTGATGCAGGATTGGATGTATCCGGTAATGATGGGTGCTATTGAAAAAGGCGGTTTAACCATGTCGGAAGGCCGTATGCCAAGTGAACGCACCCTGTTTGATTGTTGCAAAGCGTGGAAAATCAATCCGGCGATGCCGCAAAGATTGGCAAAATTTGTGGGCACACAAAGCCTGAAGGGGCGTATGCTTGCCGGT
>OMQI01000021.1 GCA_900313185.1 uncultured Rhodospirillaceae bacterium | reverse complement strand
GAGCGTCAACTCGCCGAAAAATACGGTGTTTGGAAAGAAAAATCAATGTACGGCCGCAAATATATGGGAATTGAGCGTTCCACATTTATTTTGAACGAACAAGGGAAAATAGTCAAAGAATGGCGCAAAGTTAAAGTTACCGGCCACGTCGACGAAGTTTTGCAAGCTTTGGCAGAGTTGTAATTGCTTACAACCCTGCTTTAATTGCCACGGCTAATGCCTCTATTTGTGCAATTTGCTCTTCTTTAAGCGCCGATTTTAAGGATATTTGCGGCTCAATAAATTCACAGTTTTTGAGCTGTGTCAATAAGTCCCGCATCTGTTTACCGGCCATAGCTGCCCAAGTGCCGTTATCCATAATTGCAAACCGACGATTTTGTAAGTTATGTGCTACCAAATCGTGTAATAAATTTTCCATATTAACAAAAATTCCGCCATTATAGGTAGGAGCCGCCAACACAATATCGGAAGCGCGAAAAGCTTCGCTTATGATATACGAAGCGTGTGTTTTGGAAACATCGTACATTTCGATATTTTTAATGCCCTGCTCGGCTAATTTAGTCGCCAAAACCGATACGGCATCGTATGTATTCCCGTAAATAGAACCGTAAGCAATCACCACTGCTTTATCTTCCGGTTCATACGCCGCCCATTTTAAGTATTTTTCAATAAAATAATTCAAATTATCGCGCCAAATAAAACCGTGCAACGGGCAGATAATTTTAATATCCAAAGCCGAAGCTTTTTTCAAAACGCTTTGTACCTGCGGACCGTATTTACCGACAATATTGGTATAATAACGACGCGCCTCATCAAGATATTCTTTAGCAAAATCGATTTCGTCTGCAAAAATATTACCGTTTAGTGAACCGAACGTCCCGAATGCATCGGCCGAAAACAAAATCTTATCGGTGCTGTCGTATGTCATCATAACTTCCGGCCAATGCACCATCGGTGCCGCCACAAAATTAAGCGTATGTTTTCCGGTATTTAAGCTATCGCCCTCTTTAATCAGTATAAACTGCTCATCGGAAATATTAAGCTTGAAAAATTGAGCAATCATTTTCTTAATTTGCATATTGCACACTATTTTAACCTGCGGATAAATACGTAACAAATCCTCCAACTCGGCACAGTGGTCTGGTTCCATATGATGAACAATCACATAATCAAGCGTGCGTCCGCCTAACGCATATTGCAAATTATCAAAAAACTGCCGACGCACGGAAGAATCCACCGTATCAAACAAAACTGTTTTTTCATCGCTCAACAGATATGAGTTATATGAAATTCCGTCTGGTACGGGATACACATTTTCAAATAATGCCAAGCGATTATCGCTTGCCCCTAACCAAGTTAAATCCGAAGTTATTTTACGTGTATTGTGCATATTATGTCTCCTTTATATTGTTAAGATATAATGTAATCATTTTGGCGCAAAAGTAAAATATTTTTATCCGTTATCTGTATAAAACTAAAACCGCCTTAGAAAAGGCGGTTTTAGTTTTTAATGTTCCGGAAAGAACAACAATCTGAACAGCGGCCAAAATACGTGATACGTGATAGAACAGAATAGTGTCAAAAAGAAAATAACACATCCGGTAGCAAGGCAAATGCCTAAATTTGTAGCCCATATCCATAATGCATCATTCAATCCGAGAGGTATACGGACAATATTAGCCAGCACTACGGCAAAGGCAAACAATGTCCAATTCCAACACCAAATTCTGGGATTCTTATCACGAAGATAAGTTTCTGCGGTTTCCGAAAAACAGGTTGTAACCGAGAATCCCAACACACAGATGATGAACAAAATGTAAGTCATACAGATTTATGTTTTTTAGGTTTTAATACTATTCTGCCCCCAGAAAAGGGGGCAGAACAATAAATCAGGATTCCGTTGCACTTTCATCAGCATCTTCGGCATGCTTACCTTTATGCGTATCGGCCACCTTCTTATATATGCTGGCTTCACGAGTACCGCTTATGGTAAGGAATATCGCAATTGCGGACTGCAGAAAACTCCATTCTACCATACGAACAGACTCGCTGAAAAACGGAGCTATCAACATGTTAACGGCAAAGCCGAAAACAAGAGACCACCCTACGCAAGGCACCCAAAGTTTCTCACGCAGAATATCTTCCGCAACTTTTTTAGCGTTTGATTCTTCAGGTTTTTGGGGCTCTGAATCCTGTAAATTCTGCAAATACTTAAATTTGTACAGAACAAACTGGCGAGCGGTTCCCAAACCGGCGATGATACTGGCGCTCAAAATAAGCTGCTCCGAGTCAATAGGCACACAGGGGAAATAAAACGGTGCTACACAGCAATTTACCATGAAACCGAGTGCAATCACGATCCCCAAGCCAACCATCCACAAGTGAGACGTCTGTAACTTTACATCTGTCTTCACAATCTTAATAATTTTTTTCATACATCTTTATATTTAGAGTTAATAATTACGATTAGTTAGACATATTATTCTTTATTTTGGAAATTATGTCAAGTTTTTTTTATACCTAAATTAAAACTTGCATATTTTCGGCGTTATCGCTATATAAAAACGAGGAGATTTTAATGGTAAGTTTGTGGAAATTATACGCTTTGTTTTTCAAGATGGGTATTTTTACTTTCGGTGGCGGATATGCAATGTTGCCGATTTTGAAAAATGAAGCGGTGGAAAAACAAAAATGGATTACCGAAGAAGAACTGCTTAATTATTATTCTATCGGACAATGTACTCCGGGGATTATCGCCGTCAATGCCGCCTCGTTTATCGGCTACAAACTACGAGGCGTATTCGGGCTTATTTCTGCAACATTGGGAGTTATTTCCCCTTCTTTAATCATTATTGTTTTAATCGCCGCCCTTTTAAGCAAATATATGGATAATCAATATCTGCAGTGGGCTTTCGGCGGTATCCGTATCAGCGTAATAGCTCTAATTATCAGCACGGTTATTGATATGTGGAAAAAAGGCATCAAGAGCCTGCGTGGATATATTGTATTTATCATTGCCGCCATACTTTTATGGTGCTTCGATTTATCGGCAATATTCATTGTAATACTTGCGGCTACAAGCGGTTTCATTCCTGATTTGAGGAGTAAAAAACAATGATTTATCTGTTACTGTTTTGGGAATTTTTTCAAATCGGATTATTTGCCGTAGGCGGAGGTTTGGTTACTGTTCCTTTTTTATTTGACTTATCCGAAAAATTTGCTTGGTTTACCACCGCAGAACTCACAGATATGATTGCCATTTCCCAATCAACCCCCGGACCGGTCGGTATCAATATGGCCACTTTTGCCGGATTTAAGGCGGCCGGCATTTTAGGTTCTTTAATTGCCACTTTGAGCGAAGTCCTACCTTCAATGGTTGTGGTGTATTTCATTGCCAAAATGCTGACCAAATGGCACGAAAATACGTATGTTAACAAAGTTTTGGCATCAATCCGTCCGGCGGTATTGGCTCTTATTTTATTTGCCGGCTGGGATATTGCCAAAATAACAATCATTGATTATAAAAGCGCAGTTGTTTTATTTATTTTGCTGATAGCTATGAGATTATACAAGACAAGTGCAATTTTTTATATTATTATCTCAGCAGTTATCGGAATTGCTTTAAAAATATGAGGAGAAAATTTGATGAGCGAAACGGTTTATGACGTAGTCAGTATCGGTAATGCTTTGGTCGACGTATTGGCCAAAGTCGGAGATACTTTTTTGAGCGAGCGTCAATTGAAAAAAGGCAATATGACATTGGTTGAAGCTGCCGAAGCCGGCAAAATTTATGCCGACGTTATTCCTGAACGCCAAGTTTCCGGCGGTTCTGCCGCCAATACAGTGGCCGGACTTGCCTCCTTGGGCGCTGATTGTGCCTTTATCGGCAAGGTTCATGATGATGAACTCGGACAACTGTTTCAGCGTGATATCGGTGCTGCCGGTATTGACTTTTTCACAACTCCTTTAACCGAAGGACCGGCAACCGGTCGTAGCGTGGTGTTGGTAACACCAGATGCTCAGCGTTCTATGTTCACTTATTTAGGAGCAGCCCGCAAACTTACCGAAGAAGATATTGATGAAAAAATCATCAGCGAATCTAAAATCATCTTTATTGAGGGCTACCTGTGGGACGAAGCCGCCGAACATCAGGCAATCATTAAAGCTTGCGAGTTGGCACATAAATACAATCGTGAAGTAGCTTTTACGGTTTCCGACATTTCTTGTGTTAACAAACACCGTGAAAAAATGCTGAAACTTATACAAGAACACGTCAATATTTTGTTTGCCAACGAAGAAGAAATCAAAGCTTTGTTTGAAACAGATAATTTCGAAGCGGCTTTGGAAGGTATCAAGCCGATGGTGAGTATCGCCGCCGTAACCCGTGACAGTCGTGGTTCGGTGATTGTTCACGGCAGAGAAAAAATCTTTGTAGAGGCCGAGCAAATCGAAGATATTGTTGACACTACCGGCGCCGGTGATTTATATGCCTCCGGATTTCTTTACGGCTTGGTACACGGCAGAAGCTTAGGCACTTGTGCTACCATCGGCGGAATCACTGCTGCCGAAGTATTAACGCATTACGGAGCCAGACCTGAGGTATCTTTACGAGGTTTGGTTCGTCATAAACTTATGGCTTATGGCAAACGCCCGTAAAATATTAAAACACAACTAAAGTGACTAAAATATGAGTAACCTAATCGAAAAAATCAAAAATTTTGTTTATTGGGAAATTTGGAACCGCTTGAAAGGTAACAATCAAGACGTTGTATGCGTGGTAATAATCAAAGATAACACCATTTTAGCACAAACGGCGCAACGTAACTCTCTGATACATACCGATGATACGCAATTTGTTGTTCCGGGAGGTAAAGTAGAACCGGGAGAACCGCTATATTCCGCCGTTCATCGTGAAACAAAGGAAGAAACCAATCTAAATATTGATATTATAAAAAAATTAGGGGCGACTCGTAACAATAAATATAAGCTTCATTGGTATATTTGCCGTCCTACCGATGTGTCTTTGCTGAAAGTGATTGAACCGCAAAAGCAAAAAGAACTGAAATGGGTGAGTTTAGATGATGATAGCATCAATTGGACTCCTAAAAACAGAGAAGCTTTGATGAAATATAAGGCACAAATAGAAAAACTGCAAAACACTCCTCCGGAAGCGGAGTGATTGTTTCATTATGGAGTAAATACAAATGCTTAAATCAATATTGTTATTTATCTGTTTAATTATATCAACTCCTGCACTGGCCAATGAACAAACTGTTTATACGCCTACGGATATAAATTGTTCTTCTCAAGATGATATTTACTACTGTGTAACTGCACGTTATAGAAAGCCGATTACCGGTATTGTAAGAAGTTATACAAAATCGGGAGGATTGGAAAAAGAAGAACACTATCTCGAAGGCAAATTAAACGGTACTCAAAAATACTATGATGAATCCGGTAAAATAGAGGAGGAAAGAAGTTATAAAAAAGGTAAATTATATGGTGTCAGTAAAGGATACTACCCTTCAGGTAAGTTAAAATTCAGAGCAAACTTTAAAGGAAGCAGATATAACGGCTATATCGAAACATTTGATGAAGACGGAAGGCCCATTGACAGAATATATCGCACAAACGGCAGGGAAAAAGTTGTGCCGGCAAGAAGGTATTAAATATAAATTGCTTTTTTATACATTAAAAACGCCTCACCGATTGCGAGGCGTTTTATTTTTAATCAAACAGATTATTCTGCAGGTTGCGGATTTTCCGGCATATTTTCGGACGGGAAAGGATTTCCGTGATGTTTGTGACAACCACCCTTGTGTTTTCCGCACTTACAATCGGCGCCACACTTGCAGTTTGCTCCGCATTTGCAACCGTGCATTGCTTCTTCTCCGGTATTTACAATAACAATCGTATTACCGTTGCCGTCTTTGTAAAAAGGTAAATTACCATGCATATTCGGCATCTTCATCATCGGCATCGGAGGCATACCTTTTCTGGACGGACAACGTCCCATACAAGTATCATTCATAAACTCATTTACCCCCATACCGGCAAAGAACACCAAAGCGAAAAACAAAACTTTACCCAAGACACGTTTGCACGGACAACAACCACCGCAATCACAACCGCATCTCTTATCTCCGCAATGACAACCTTTTTCACCGCAAGTGCATTCCTTACCTTCTTGGCAACCGCATTTGCAGTCAGGTCCGCAATCACACTTCTTTTCTTTAACTTCTTCCTTAGCTTTATTTTCTTTAACCATTATATTTCCTTTCGTTTATTGTTTATCGGTACTAAAATAATATTTCATTCGAAAAAAGTAAAGATAAAAAATATTGCAAAACAAAAAAACTCCTCACACTTTTCAAAGTCTGAGGAGTTTCTCATATTTAAGCCCTACTCTTTTTCTTTCTTTTTCATAAAATTTTC
>OMQI01000066.1 GCA_900313185.1 uncultured Rhodospirillaceae bacterium | reverse complement strand
TTTTTTATGACGAGCGTGAGCCGTTAAACCTCTTTTAACACGAGACATATCTTATCCTCCCTCTTAAATAAACGGTAAAAACTTTTTAATGAACTTGTTAGCGGCAGAAATAATCTTAGAACCGCGAGCTTGTCTTTTTTGTTTTGTAGGTTTGTTAAAAAGAAGGTGTCTCTTAAACGAGTGATTTCTTTTTAATTTGCCGGAACCGGTAACGCTGATACGTTTGGCAGCGGCCTTTTTAGTTTTTAATTTTGGCATTTTATTCCCTTTCAATCATATTGGAATTACACACGAGCCTGCAGGTATGCCTTTTAGCCTGTTTGGCTCAAACAACAGATTGTATAACTCAACTGAAATTTAAATGCAAGTGTTTTTTTGTTAATGTGGCGGTAATTATTTTTATGTTGCATAAAACACAATATTAATTATAATGAACGCCAAATATGGGAGTACGATTATGATTGAAATTTTGCTTGCGGTTGCTGCGCTTTTAGTGGCAATGGTTTACGGATACAATAGGGCGGTAATATTGAAAAATTACGTTACGGAAGCCTTTTCGACAATGGATGTTTATTTGAAAAAACGTTGGGATTTGTTGCCTAATTTGATAGAAACCGTTAAAAGTTATACTGCGCACGAAAAAAATCTTTTAACCGAGCTTACCAAGATTCGTTCGCAAAATTATGAATCTCTTTCCGATAGCGAGAAACTGAATGCCAACTTGCAGATAGGACAGATATTGCCAAAGATTCACGCTGTGGCCGAAAATTATCCCGACTTGAAAGCTAATCAAAATTATTCACTTTTGATGCAACAGATGGAAGCGATTGAAAATGATATTGCCAATTCCCGTAAATATTATAACGGGACGGTAAGAGAATTTAATACGTTTCTGGAACTGTTTCCGACTAACTTAATCGGAATGATTTTCCATTTTCAAAAAGCCAAAATGTTTGAAGCACAGGTGCAAGAACGGGAAAATGTTAAAGCGGAACTTTAATTGATGAGAATATTATTTTTAAGTTTCTTGTTATTGCTGTCGGTGATTTTTCCGGTAAATGCCGAAAACTTTTTTATTGAAAATTATAACGTGATTTTACAAGTCAATCGGGAACAAAATGTTTGGGTAACCGAAGATATTGAAGTGTTTTTTACCCAAAGTTCGCACGGAATTATTTTGGATATTCCGGCAACTCGCAGCCATATCAGTAATATTGATGTTTCCGAACAATATTCTGTTAATCGCTCATTGGGAAATGTATCTATCAAAATTGGTAAAGCCGATGTGTTGGTTAAAGGACAGCACAATTATAAAGTAAAATTTCAGCATTTGCTAAGGGGAAAAGATAACGAATTTTATTATAATATAGTCGGTACCGGTTGGGCAGCGCCGATAAACAATGCACGTTTTACCGTGGTTTTGCCGAATAAAATCAATCCGGATGATGTGGGAATTTCTATCGGCAAATATGGTACCAAAGGTTTTGACGGTAATGCGGTTTACGAAGTCAAAGATAATTATATCAGCGGATATACAACCAAACCTTTGCAACCGAACGAGGGTATTACAATACATATCAAAATGCCGGACGGGTATTTTGTTTCGCATAAAAGCGAACGGGTGAACATAGTATGGCTAGGATTACTCATTTGTACATTATTGTCATTTTTGATTTGGCATATTTTCGGTCGTGACGAACACGTTACGCCGGTGGTGTCTTTTTATCCGCCTCCTGATATAACTCCTACGGATGCCGAACAAATCTATACCGAAAAAGTCAGTAAAAAAGGGTTAGCAGCCTTGATAGTTTATCTGGCAAATTTGGGACATATCAAAATTAAAAGTGATAAGTCGGATTTTATGCTCAAAAAGGTATCCGACTATGATGGCGATAACGAGTTTTTGTCGGCCGTTATGGGATTTTTGTTTCATGATAAATATGAAAAGGCGGTGTGCGGAGAACATCTCAAAAATTCAAAAGAGTTTTACAAAAGCTGGACGGCATTAGAAACAAATATAAATCGTAAAAAATATAAAAAGCGTTTTTTTGAAAAATCTTCAATGAGTTTTTTGTTGTGGGCGTTGATGGGTTTGTTTATGTGCTCCAATATAGCACTTACTTTATTTGCTTTATTTGATTATGATTTTTCATTTGGGTATTTGGCACCGTTTTTCAGTATTGAGGCGTTTGTAGCATTGATAATTTTAGTATCTTCCGGAGGTAAAAACATAGCTGCCGCAATTTACGTATTTTTATTTTTCTCCTTACAGTTTGCGGCTTTTATTCCGCAGATGAAAGATATGATTAATCCCGAAAATATTCCGCAGGTGATTATGGGATGTGTGTGCTCGATTATTTCGTTTATATGCTTTAAGGAAATGCTTAAACCGAATTGGTACGGACGCCAGATTTTGGGACATCTTTTGGGGCTGAAAAGATTTATTGAAGTTGCCGAAAAGAAGCGATTGGAAAAAATGGTTGAAGAAAATCCCGAGTATTTTTATCAAATACTCCCGTATGCTTATGTTTTGGGAGTTTCGGATAAATGGATAAAGCAGTTTGAAAATATAGCCGTTCCGCAACCGGAATGGTGTGACGGGACTTTTCGTTTTAATAACTTTAATCATTTAATGAGAAACTTTAATGCGGCTACTAAACCGAGCGTGGCCAACGGTGGAATTCAACGCAGTTCAAGTTCCGGTGGCGGCGGATTTTCCGGTGGCGGATTCGGTGGTGGCGGCGGTCGGTCGTGGTAAATGGTTCGACAGGTATTTAATTTGTAAAATTAAGCATTATCTCTAAATATAAAAAGGAGATAAAAATGCGATTCATAAAACCGATAAGCCTGAATGTTAATTCATTTATATTAGATGTTCGATCCCAAGAAGAGCATCAAAACGAAATGCTTAATTTACCCCATATTTGCAAAGATATAAACGAGTTGGATCCGCTGGAGTTTATAAGAGAAAATAAAGTTGCCAAAGATACGACGATTAATATACTTTGCTCTTCGGGAGGAAGAGCCTCAAAGGCGGCTGAAATGTTCGAAAAAGCCGGAATTGATAACGTGGCGGTAATAATCGGCGGTATTGTGGAAGCCGAATATGAAGGTATGGATATTATTCGGCATTAAATTGCGGATAATACGTATTGAAAGCTTGTTTTTAAGACACAGTCGGATAAGCTGTATCTCAATGGAGGATGTTATGCCGAATTGGGAAATAGAAGACAAGTTTGAGGGAATTGTTTGTGGAATAGATGAAGCCGGACGAGGGCCGTGGGTTGGGCCGGTGGTGGCCGGTGCGGTGATTTTTTTGAGCCGCGACATAAATCCCGAACTTTTGAACGGTATTAACGATTCCAAAAAACTTTCCGCCAAGAAAAGAGAAAAGCTGTATGATTTGTTGCTTGCCGAGGAACGGGCGGGGCATATAACATATGGTATCGGCGAGGCCAGTGCGGCAGAAATAGATGAACTTAATATTTTACAGGCTACATTTTTAGCTATGAAAAGAGCAGTGCAAAATTTGAAAACAATACCTTCTCACGCCTTGATTGACGGCAATCGTCTGCCGGCTGAGTTTTGCTGTCCGTGTTCGTGTTATATCGGCGGCGACGGACTTTCTTATTCGATTGCGGCAGCCAGTATAATGGCTAAAGTTTATCGAGATAATCTGCTTAAAACTTTGGCGCAAAAATATCCGGGGTACGGCTTTGAAAAAAATGCCGGTTACGGTACCAAAGACCATATAGAGGCTTTGAAAAAATATGGAGTTACGCCTCAGCATCGCAAAAGCTATCGTCCGATAAGAGAAATTTTAGAAGCTTAAAAAACAGAATTTATAAAATTATTTGCCGCCGTTTTGCATTCTTTGGGTGAATACAAATATTTGTTCGGCGCTGACTGTTTGTTGACTCGGATTTACCGCCGTTTTTGTATCGGTAACTTTATCTTTCAAATTATTGAGACGGGCAAAGAGAGAAATATCAGCTTCTCCCAATTCACCGGATATGGTGTGCTTGCCGTCTTGCCATTTTTCAGTAAGTCCGTCGGCATATACGATGGTTCCCTTGTTTTCGGAAGCTGTATCAAGTAAAACTTTTTGCAGATTGACATCATAATTTCCGTCACGCAAAACCATATGATCGAAATTTTCTTTTAAGTAAGTTACTTTTGCTTCATTGTCAGTTATATTGATGCTTGTCAAATAGGCATCTAATTTTTGAACCTGTTGAACGGTAAAGTTTCTGGCAATATTGACATCTTTTAAAGCATTCAAAGCATCTTCAAAAGTAAAATCATCAAAAAATTCTCTCGATAGGTTAACATTGGTATTATTGCCGATATAAACATTTTTGAGCATTTTATTAATAGTGGTATCGTATGCTTTTTTATCGGTAGCTACGGTTTCAAAAAGATTTCCGGCTTTATGTCGCATTGCAGCCGCTAACGTGTTCTGTATTCTGTAACCGTTTTGCCGATGCTCATTCCAATAATCGGATGCTATTTTGGAAACAGCATCAACGTCTTTTGGGCTGTTTGGTGAAAAACCGTTTTTCAAAACATAATCTTTAAGTCCCGGACAATAATCTAAAATATCTTCAGAAAGTATTTTTTTATTGCCGATTTCTAAAGAAGAAATATTGTTACTTTTGAGAATGGTATATAATTGCGCCAAATACATATTTTGTGCGGCGTACGCCATTTTTTCGGTGGCACGGTTGGTTCTGTATATATCAGCAGGATATGCCAAATCTTTCATATTATCATATAAGTTATGTTTGAGGTGCACCGCTTCATGCGTTAAAGTCGAAATCATTGCAATAATATTGCCGGCTTTGTATTCCTCAATACCTTGAATACCATTAACTACGGTGTCGGTTTTTTCTTCATTATTATCAAACACTTTCAGATAGATTTTTCCGTCAGTGCTACAAACGGCAAGTGCATCTTTATTGAGCAACGGACTGTTTTCATCCACAAGATTTATGTTTGCCTGTTTAATCAAATCTTTCGGTTGCTTAAAGTTTGTTTTTTTGCTGACGGTAGAATGTTTCTTGGATTGCATATTTAAAGCCAGAAAATCCAAATCACCGACACGGGCATTTGTGGCATAATTATCAATATTTTTTTGCCCGCCGTCTTCTAAGACTATCGGCAATTTCATTTGCTCGAGGTATTTTTTAGATAAATCTGAGTTATTTAATTGCTGAATGGCTTGCACGGAATCGGCAAGGTTAATCGTAGGAACATCGTCATTTGCTTTGGGAGTTACTGAGATGCTTATATCGGAAGCTTGCTTTTTGCTTTTTACCATTTCAGCAGCTTTAGCAGGCAATACCGAATATATTGCGGACAGGGCAATTGAAAATTTCAAAAAAGTTTCCTTCATTACTTCTTTCAGCTCTCTATTACTCATACAAAACCTCAGCCTTTAAGCTTGTATTGACATTATAATATTTTTTTGTCCGTTTTGCAATAAAAAATTATATTCACCCATATAAGTATATACGTCTGATTTTGTCGTATATGCATGTTATATACCAAAACAGAACATGGAATAATTTTTTATAAGGAGAAATACAATGTATTGGTATGTTGAATTAAATGGAACCGTTTTGCCGACACCATATAGAACAATGCGTGATGCTTTTGATGCTTGCGATGAGTTGAAAGAGCGTTTGGGACCGTGTATAACCAGAGTTGTGCAATTATAGTTTTAAAAAAAGCAATTTTGGGCATATTTCACGATAAAGGGTGCATTTTTGCGCCCTTTATTGTCTGGAATAAAACGTAATACCCAAAGAAAACGAATTACGCAATGAATTTTTGGAAACCCTGAAAAAAGTATGTCTACTCGTGTGATTTAGCGGAAATTAATATATTCTCCACATTAGTGTCGTTGTTAACCAGTAATTTGCGTAAGATAATTGCAGCCAGCGTTAGTTCCTGTGTGTCGGTATCTTTCTTATATTCGGAGAGCAATTCATATAAATCATCAATCTGTATGCGTTGAAATACCTCGATGTGAGCCCAAAATCGTTCATTTTTCTCGGGTAATAAATTTAAGTATTTTGAAAAATTATATTTGTTAATATAGTCGGATTCTTGCAGCATTTTCTTTAAAATATTCTCACAGTTTGTTTGCTTTAAGCGGGTGGCAAGAGAAGACGTGGAAATTTTGAAAAATAATGACGGATGATAATTGGAAATTGCGGTATTTGTTTGCAGTGTTTTAAAATTATTAACATAAAATGTTGTGGTTTCTTCATTTGCAGTGTCACAGTAGGCATAATCCCAAAAATTGTCGGCAACAATTACCAGTTTATCAATATGATTTGAGTATGAATTGAATCTTTGTATGGTAGATTCTCGATTAAAGGGAGAGTTGGAAAAGATAATAACGGGAATATTTAAGAGTTGGGCTACTTCTTTTAACATCGGGATTTTTCTTATCCACCCGAAGACACACAGAGCGGATATTTCGGTTTGTATATCTTCGTAAATATTCATTATGTTTTTAATCAACGTCTTGGCCGAACGTTGAAATAAATAGTAAAAACTTTGTTGGATTGGCAAATTCTTGAATATTAATGTTTGTTTTTTAAACAAATCAAATTCATTTTGTTCAAATTGCCCACGAGGGAACCCCGATAGAACATTAAACTGTATTGCAGGATGCCCTAAAACTAAAATTTTCTTAGGCGTTTTTTCAAATTTGACCTTTTTATAGTTTAAAACATTTCTAATTTTTCTATCGTAATCAGATATATCGGTTCGATTTTGTTCATCTGTTTGTTTAGCTAAATTGTAAAGTATGTTATTTTTGAAAGAATCTCCAGAAAGATCGTCTGCGATAACAGCCAATTCTCCGTTATCTATACCGCCGAAACAGTTATCTATTTCATTAAATCCTGTGTATAACATAGCTTTATCCTTTACCCAAGAAATTGATAAACACACCTTTTTATGTGCTTTACGGCTATGTTAAAATATTACTCCGGCAAAAAATGACGTATTTTGTTTAAACTGTAGAACAAGGTAAAATTTTTAACGGATACTTCACCAACAAAAAAGGCCACCGTTGTGGTGGCTTTT